>NZ_PCZI01000019.1:0-37770 GCF_002554085.1 Lactobacillus sp. UMNPBX1 | reverse complement strand
AATAAAAAAGTCAATCAACGAGAGAGATTATTTACACAAACTTCTTGACAGTCTCCACAAAGATATTGTGTTTAGTATATCATATTGATATACTATTTCTTGGGTCTTGATTGTTTTTATAAGTCCTTATTATGACCCACGTGCAGGTAGTAGAATCCCCTTCTACCTGTTTTATTATACCACAATAAATAACTGATGTTATATCAAATCTTAAGTTCTTTTGAAAATTTTTTCAAAAGGGCTTTTTTCTTGCACTATCCTTTCTAAGTTACGTTAGAATTGAAATGGAATTATAAAGTTATATTTAAAGAAGGTAAAGCATGTATCCAGATAATAATATTCTTACATATTTAAAATGGCGTGGTGACGTTGACTTCTCAACATCGCCTTTTAATGATATTGATGCACTTGTTTTATCTATTTTTTCTTATCTTGAATTACCAGGTATTGTTAAAAGTAACGGAACGACAATTAGTTTAGAGAAGGCTGCCAAGCTCTATTTTGCAGATGATCATCCTCGTTATGATAATTTGCAATACCAAGAACTATTTAAGTTAATGGCTCATGCAGACCGCTTTAAAAATGCAAAACTGTCGTATTTTATTAGTACGTTAACTGAACATACTCAATTTAGTGCAATCAAAATTGAACTAACTGATGGGACCAACTTTATTGCTTTTCGTGGGACTGACGATTCACTAATTGGCTGGAAAGAAGATTTTGAAATTAGTTTTAAAATCACTGTAGCCCAACAACAAGCAGTAAAATTGCTCGAAACTATTCTCAAAGCTGATGATCAAGATTATTACTTAGGCGGTCACTCAAAAGGTGGCAATTTAGCTGAATATGCTGCCATTAATATTGAGCCCAAATTAAGAAAAAGAATCAAACGTATTTATACCTTTGATTCACCTGGAATTGCAGAAGAAGTTGGTGCTCAGCTCCCTAATAAGTATTTGCAAAATACTCTACGCCGCTTTGTGCCAGACTTTAGCGTCATCGGTCGCTTGTTTGAGTCGAAAAATATTCCAGCCACTATTGTTGGTAGTACTCGCAAGGGATTAAGCCAACATGATGCTTTTTCCTGGCAAATAATCGGTTCTAACTTCGACACCAGACGCCACCGCAATGCTCAATCTCAAGTATATAATCAACTAATCAATCAATGGATTGGTAACGCCACCCTAGAAGAACGTGAGTCTTTAACTAATGACCTCTTCTCTGCTTTAAGCTCTAGCGGCGCAACTAAGATCAACGAACTTGATAAAAATGGTTTTGGCGGTTTTGGTGCAATTTTGTTTTCACTGGCTGATTCATCTCGGCGAACCCGTTTCGTCTTTGGTTCATTATTTTCCAGCATTTGGCAGACGATCAAGAGCCAGCAACTGACCAAAGCGCTTTTCTCAACAGACACAATTGTTGGTTGGGTGCTGGTAGTATTAGGAATCATTAGTCTAACTCTACCCCAATATGCAGTGCGCGCTTTTGGCGCCCTAGTTGCCTTCACGGGGATTGGTTTCAGTGTTCACCAAATTTTAACAACGGCAAAATCTAGTCTAAAAGACCGACAAAAAAACTTCTTTATTATTTCGTATTTAGTAGTTTTTGCTTTATCAACCGCGTTAATTTCTAATAACCGTCTACTAATTTTCTTAGCTCACTACTTCTTAGGACTATTCTTAATTATCTATTCCTACATTCGAATTAGGCAACTAGTCTTTCGTAAATTACCCGGAATTTTTCAGATTACTATTGTAGCGATCGAGGCATTAATTGCTTTTGCTTTAGGAATTATCGTAGTGGTTAACCCTAGTGCCTTTAATCGGAGAGCAATTATTATTATCGGTATTTTGCTAATTGCTTACGGCTTCTTCAAGTTAGTTGGCGAATTATTTGGCCAGCGCAGCAAAATGCCTAAAAATCATCGTTAAAAAAAGCTTGTTAACTTCAATATCAGTTAACAAGCTTTTTTCTTAGCCCTTAATAAAGGTATTAGCCTTTATATGCTTTAAAATGTTATACCCGATTGCACGAATATGATTTTTACTACCATAAGTTTGATTCAAAAACATTACAATTCCATTCTGATTATCAGTAGTCAGTTGCATCCAGTTAACAAAGTGGGTATCACCAAAATTGCCATAAGCGACTTTTAAAGTTTGATTCTTTTTCAGATAAAAACCACCTGAGTAAGTATTAACCTTAGAACTTAAATGACCAAGATAATGGAACTGTTTTTTAGTCAGAATCTTGCCATTTTGCATACCTGATTGGATTTTATAATAATCATTAGCCGTTGAAAATAGATTCCCAGCACCAGGCAATTGAGAAACAACATTACGATTAGCATAGGCACTAGCACTGTAATTTTTACCACCAGAATAAAGATATGAAATCGCATCAGTCTTTGACCGCGGAATTTGTTGGTAAATATAGGTTTGCTTCAACTTCAATGGTCGAATAACCCGCTGTTTCACATTAGCAGCATAAGACTTTCCCGTTACTTTACTGATAATGCCTGCCAGCAAAACATAGTTAGCATTATTGTAATTAAATTTACTGCGTCCCGTATTTTCTCGTGCATTGGCTTGGGCAATTATCCAATTGATCGCGCCATTTTCAGAAAAATTAACTCCATGATTAGATTCTGTTCCAATTACGTTAATTCCTGAGGTATGTGTCATTAACTGCCCCACCGTAATTTGGTTTGCATGCTTCAAATTTGAATACCAGCGTGAAATCTTAGTATTCTGATTGAATTTCTTCTGGTAGATTAACTGTGTAATTATTGCAGCAGTAACCATCTTTTGCAAAGAACCAACTGGATAAAGCAATTTTGTATTGCCATTTTTCAGTCGTTTGCTGTAATAACCGTAGCCTAAGCTAACACGTTGAGCATGCCCATTTTTTACAATTTCAATGCTTCCTCGTAAATGATGCTTTTTCATCATCTTAAGCGTATATTGCCATAGTTGCTTATTTGAATAACTCTTCGCCTGCACAGCATGATTTGACATTATCAAACACGATGAACAAAATAAAATGAAAGCTATCCCGAACTTTTTTAGTGTCTTCAAAATTTCAATCTCCTTTTAATCCTGAACTATTCTACCACAATCAAAAAGCGCAAAATCACATTTAATCATGGTTTGCGCTTTCATTTTTATTTTTCAAAATTTTTATAGTAAGTTCATCTTAACTAGGTATTCCGCATTTTCAACCGTATTCCATGCAGCACCCTTAAGCAAATTATCGGCTACAATCCACATGTTGAAGGCACCCTTATTTTCATAATCAGGGCGAATGCGGCCAACAAAAGTTTCTCGCTTACCTGTTGCATTAATTGGTTGCGGATAAATTTGATGTTTAATATCATCTTCCAAAACATTACCTGGAAAGGCAGCAACTGCATCTTTAATATCTTGTGCCGTTGCAGTCTCGTCTTCAACAGTAAAGTAGACACTTTCCCCATGAGAAATTGGCACAGGAACCCTAACACAAGTTGCAGTTACCTTGATATCTTTGGCATTCATGTCATTTAGCATGATCTTCTTTGTTTCATGAATCATCTTCCATTCTTCATGAGAATAGCCACTATCTTCTAAAACATCAATTTGAGGTAACAAATTAAAGGCTAATGGGTAATGCTTTTTGTCTCCTTTAGTAGGTAAAATATGAGCATCTGCTTGCATGTCTTTACCATCAAGGTAATCTTGACTTTCCTTTTTTAATTCATCAATTGCTGCTTGCCCTGCTCCTGAAGCAGCTTGATAAGTGGAAACGATAATTTGTTTCAAACCAAATTTTCTTCGAACTGATTCCAAAGCCATTACCATTTGAATTGTTGAACAATTTGGATTGGCAATGATGCCGTGATGCTTTTTCAATGCTTCTGGATTAACTTCAGGTACAACCAGTGGTACATCTGGTTCCATTCTAAATGCTGATGTATTATCAACACAGACAGCACCACGCTTAACGGCTTCCGGCAGAAACTTCTTTGACACTGCACCACCAGCTGAGGAAAGTACTAAATCTACACCATCAAATGATTCTGGTGTAGTTTCTTCAACTGTCAAATCTTGATCCTTAAATTTTAAAACTGTACCTGCTGAACGTGAGGATGCGAGTAGCTTTAAGCTTTTAACTGGAATCGTTGATTGTTCCAATTGTTCGATCATTCTTCTTCCCACGGCACCAGTAGCACCTAGAATTGCAACATTATATTCTTTCACTATTATTTTTCTCCTCGCAAAAAATTCTTCATTCTTTCCATCGCTTCATGTAGATTTTCATCACTGGAAGCATATGACATTCTAACGTACCCTTCTCCACCAGGACCAAAAGCACTACCTGGAGTAATACCGACTTTTGCTTCAAATGCTAAATCCAGTGCAAATTGCATATCATTTTTACCATATTTAGCTGGAATCTTAGCGAAAATATAAAATGCTCCCTGTGGTTTAACTGCTTGCATCCCCATCTTAGCTAATTCATCCAACACAAAATCGCGCCGTCTTTGATATATTTTGCGGTATTTTTCTGGATCATCCAATCCATGCTCCAAAGCTTCAGTCGCTGCAGCTTGAGAAGAGTCAGTTGTAGTCGTAACCATTAAACCATGGACTTTACCAATTTGTTCCATAATTTTTGCCGGACCAGCTACATAACCCAGTCGGTATCCTGTCATTGCATGTGACTTAGATAATCCAGAAATATAAATTGCCCGTTCAGGAATCACACTTGCAATTGAAAAATGCTTAACGCCATAAGTTAAAGTACTGTAAATTTCATCAGTAATTACGTACAGATTGTGTGCTTTTATCACTTCAGCTAATGCCCTAATTTCGCTTTCGGTGTATTCAACTCCTGTCGGATTAACTGGGTAGTTTAAGATAACCGCCTTGATATTAGATTCTTCCTTAAGTGTACTTTCTAATCTTTCTGGCCTTAATTTAAAGTTATCTTCTGACGTGTTCATTAATACATAATCTGCATCTGCTAAAGTTGCAACTGGCCAATATAGTGAAAATACCGGTGTAGGAATAGCAACCTTATCACCCGGATTGGTAATTGAAAATAGTGTCGCATTAATTGCTTCAGTTGCGCCAACTGTAACCACAATTTCAGTTTCTGGATCGTAAACTACTCCAGTTGCTTTTTTCAAATAATTGCTAATTGCTTGCCTAAGTTCCAATTTTCCCTTTTGTGGCGCATAGTGTGAATCATTATTTCGAATACTTTCAATTGCAGCTGTTTTAACATGCTCAGGTGTATTCATATCAGGCTCACCCAAAGTCAGCTTGATAATTCCAGGAATGGTTGAAACTTTATTATCAAAAATCCTAATCCCCGAAGCCTTAACAGATTGAATCTTCTTACTTAAAGCCAAGTCATTTGCTAATTCTGGCATAATTTTTCCTCTTATAAAATATTCTCTAAGCCAATAACTAGTTCAGTTAATTGATCAACTTTTTCTAAAGCAACTTTAACCCCACTCATAAAGGAATCACGATCAAATGAATCCTGTCTAATGGTTAAAGCTTCGCCAGGTCCACCAAATAAAACTTGCTCATGTGCAATATAGCCAGGTAAGCGTACTGAATGGATTTTAATTCCTTGATAATCTCCACCGCGAACATTGGCTAAAGTCTCAGTTTCATCAGGCGCAGTTTGATGTTCAGGACGATTTTGCGCGATCATTTTTGCAGTAGCTAAGGCAGTGCCTGAAGGTGCATCTTTTTTATCTGCATGATGCATTTCAATAATTTCAACATCAGGGAAATACTTAGCAGCTTCTTCAGCAAACTTCATTAATAAAACTGCTGACATTCCAAAATTAGGTGCGATTAAACCACCTAATTTTTCCTTTTTGGCTAGTTCAATCAAAGTTGCTTCTTGATCATCACTCAAGCCAGTAGTTCCAACAATAGGTTTAATTTGATGCGTTAAAGCAAAATAAACATTGTCATAGACAGCTGCGGGAGTAGTAAAATCAATCCAAATATCTGCAGCATGGTCAGGAATTTGACTTAATTGGTTAAAAATTTGGGCTGTTTTAGGTAAATGATATCTTTCAGGCTCATTTACTGCCTTTGGAGCAAATCCAGCCACCAATTCAAAATTGGGCAGCTGATTAACTAAACTAACAGCCTTTTGCCCCATTGCGCCAGTAAACCCAGCTATTAGTACTTTTTTAGGCATCTCGTCTTACCAATCCTTTCCTAAATTAAGTGGCAACTTTTGCATCAATGCATTAGCATTTAAACCTAAATGCTGGGCCAACTTTTCTTTTTCCTCATCACCTAAAGCGACTAATGGCAAACGACATCCCCCTACTATAAATCCTTGAGCATTCAAGGCTGCCTTAACAGGAGCTGGTGAAGGATACATAAACAAAGCCTGCATTTTCGGCGTTAACCAGCGTTGAATCGTGCCCGCCTCAGGATAATTTCCTTCATAAAGATCATCAAACATTCGCCGCATTTGTTTGCAATATAAATGGCTAGCTACGGAAATAACGCCATTGGCTCCTAGTAATCTTGCAGGTAACGCTTGCGTATCTTCACCACTAAATACCAAAAAATTAGGATCTTTATGATCAATAATGTATTCCATTTCTTCTAAAGATGCACATTGTTTGATTCCCTTAATATTTTTAAGGCGTGATAATTGAACTACCGTTTCTTTTTCCATTTTTACGCCAGTTCTACCGGGAATGTTATAAATCATAATTGGAATTTTAGTCTGAGCATTAACAGCACTAAAATGTGCAATCATGCTACGCTGATCAGGCTTATTGTACGGTGGCACTACTACTAAGGCATAATCAATTCCTTTAATCTGTGCTACCTCATTGGTGAAGGCGATAGTGGTTGCAGTGTCGTTACTGCCCGTTCCTGCAATAACCGGAACACGTCCATTAACAATTTGACCAAAATGCTGGTACAAGTCTATCTTTTCATCATGAGTCAGAGTTGGCGTTTCTCCGGTCGTACCACCAACTACAAAGCCATTGCAACCTTGGTCAATTAAATAATTAACCAGCTTTTCTAAACTGGCAAAATCTATTTTTTGATTCTCATCAAATGGCGTAACAATCGCCGTTAACAAATCTGCATCAATTAATGTTGCCATTTTATTGCCTCATTCTATTAATCAAAAATCCTTTGATTGCATCAACGCCGCGCTGAATGCTTTTCTCATCAGGATTAAGTGTAGCCGTATGCAATTGTGAATCAGGATCACCAACACCTAGCCAAAACATTGTCCCAGGGAATTTAGCCAGCAAAAAGCCAAAATCTTCACCTGTCATTTTTGGTTCAGTAGTAATAAAGTTAACCGTCGGCTGACTTTTCATATATGAAATAAAGTTCTTGGTTAATTGTGGGTTATTTTCTACTGGCCAATATCCACCTTGATTCAAATCTAACTTCACTTCTACACCAAAGCTTTTCTCAATACCAAGACAGATTTCTTTGAGACGTTGATCGATTGTCAAAATCATATTTTGAGTTAAGCCACGAATCGTGCCCTCAATTCTAGCTTGACCTGCAATTACATTTCTAATCGTACCAGCTTCGATTTTGCCTAGAGTAATAACACCACTTTGAATTGGATCTATGCTTCGTGAAATAATAGTTTGAACCTGCATGATCAAACTTGCTGCTGCAACTACCGTATCATTTGCATCTTGCGGAAAAGCTGCGTGTCCACTTTTACCTAAAATATCAATATTGACTTCAGTTGTACCAGCAAAAAGTGTACCCATCCGACACCCAATGCTACCAGCAGGCAAAGCGGGGTTATCATGCAAGCCATAGAACTCGTCAGGTTTAAATTGATCATGAAAAATTCTTTTTTCATAAGCTTGCATCCCACCACTTTGGCTTTCCTCGGCTGGCTGAAAGAAAAAAAGCAAATTATCTTGTGGCTGATTTTCACTAAAATAGCTTAACAAACCTAATGCCACGGTCATATGAATATCATGTCCACATGCATGCATTACTCCCTCATGTTTTGATGAAAATGCCAGTCCAGTTTTTTCAGTAACTGGTAAAGCATCGATATCAGCACGATATCCTATCGTTCTGTGCGGTTTTCTTCCTTTAACTAATACTAGAATTGCGGTAGGCAGTGTCGACGGTATCTCAACTTCCAAATAATCTTGCTTAAATTTTTGAATTATCTCGATTAAATAATCATGTGTTTCTTTTTCTGCTAGTGCTAATTCAGGTATTTGATGTAAATGCCTTCTAATTTGAATTAACTCACTTTCACTTAAAACTGACATTTTATAACTTTCTCAGATTATCTTCTAGTTCCGTCTTACTACTAGTTTTTTCATCAACTTTTTTAATAATTTTAGCAGGAACACCCGCTACCATCGTATGTGCTGGCACATCATGAGTAACTACTGCTCCGGCTGCAATAACGGCTCCTTCACCTACATGAACACCCTCAATCACAACTGCATTAGCTCCAATCATGACATTATCATCAATTTGAACCGGTTTAGCTGAAGCAGGCTCAATTACACCAGCCAATACGCTACCAGCTCCAATATGACAATGTTGTCCAACAATGGCACGGCCACCGAGAACTACGCCCATATCAATCATGGTATTAGCCCCGATTTCTGCTCCAATATTAATAATGGCACCCATCATAATTACTGCATTATTACCGATTACCACTTGATCACGAATAATAGCTCCTGGTTCAATTCGAGCATTAACTTTTTTGAAGTCCAATAAAGGAACTGCTGAATTTCGTGCATCATTTTCAATATGGTAGGCCGTAATTTGATGATTTTCTTTTAAAAATGGTTCAATATCTTTCCAGTCACCAAAGATCACGCCAGAATGAGCTTCAGTAAAATTCTCAATTTTCTTTGGAAAATCAATTTGTGCTAAATCTCCTTTAATAAAGACTTTTACCGGTGTCTTTTTTGGTGCATTACCGATGTAATCAATAATACTTTTTGCATCTAACTTTGCCATCTTTTTTCTCTTTTCTAATTTAAATATGATTGATCTAAATGAACCAAGTCTTCTAAACTTTCACGCTTAATGACTAATTTTGCTTTACCATTTTCTGCAAATACCACTGCTGGTCGAGGATTACGATTATAATTTGAAGCCATTGAATACCCATATGCACCTGTATCCAACATCGCTAACAAGTCTCCAGCTTTGACTTGTGGCAAAGCTTGATCTTCTGCTAATATATCGCCACTCTCGCAATACTTACCAGCAATACGAACATGTTCAGTCAAAGGCGCTTGTGGATCGGTGGCTAAAACTGTTTCATACTTAGCCTGATAAAGTGCAGGGCGAATATTATCTCCCATCCCGCCATCGACAGTAATATAAGAACGATAACCTGGAATATCCTTACGGCTACCCACCGTATAAAGGTTGTAACCGGCTGGACCAACAATTGATCTTCCCGGTTCAATATCGATTTCAGGTAAAGGATAATTCATTTTTTCAGCTTCAGTTTTGATCACCTTAACAATCGTCTTAACAAATTCTTCTGGTCGTAATGGATGATCTTCTTGGGTATATTTAATCCCAAAACCGCCACCAACATTAATAACTTGTGCAAGATAGCCATACTTTTCTCGCCAATCTTGCGCTACTACCATTAATTTTTGTGCTGCCATTTCAAAGCCGTTTAAGGCAAAAATCTGTGAGCCAATGTGAGCATGAATCCCCAACATTTTCATCCTAGGATTAGCTAGAACTTGTTTTAATGCCTTTTCTGCTTGACCTGATTCAAGATCAAAGCCAAATTTACTATCAATCTGACCTGTTTGATCATATTCATGGGTATGTGCTGAAATCCCTGGTGCAATACGCAACATGACACTAATCGTAGCATCGTACTTTTTTAAAACTTGCGCCAATAACTGAATCTCATGAAAATTATCAATAATAATTTTGCCAACATGATTTTTTACAGCCATTTCCAATTCAGTTAATGATTTATTATTACCATGAAAGCTAACTCTCTCCATTGGAAAATTGGCTTTTATTGCAGTAAATAACTCACCTGCTGAAACTACGTCAGTGTATGCTCCCTCTTCTGCAATAACTTGATACATTGCGATTGCTGCGAAAGCTTTACTTGCATAACTAACAGCATAGACCATGTTTTCTTCTTCAAAAACTTTCTTAAAAGCCCGAATTTGTCGACGAATTTGATCGACATCATAAACTACTAATGGCGTACCATACTTTTGAGCTAATTCTACTGTATCAACTCCACCAATCGTTAAATGGCCTTGCTCATTAATCTGATCTACTGCAATTTGTGAATTCATTTTGTTCTCCTGTCTTTTTCAGGCGAAACGCTAATAAAAAATCCATTGTCTGCGCCAAACAAACAATGGATTAATTTCTACTTAATCTATGGTCGATAGCGCTCCGCGAATTTTGTTCGCGACAGTCCGCAGTTTATTCAACTACGCCCCAGCTCAAGCCTTTAGCATGACTCAGCTTCGGCAACCTCCCCTTTTACAATTCATCTTCGTTTTGCCCAACTCAGAATTGTTACTTATGTCGGCTGCGCCTCTTCGATTGACTGTAGTTTACAATTTTATAAAAATATAGTCAACAAATTTATTATAAAAATTTAATTTTATTTGTAACAATGCGGCATTTAGAGTGATAAATTACAGTCATCACTTGCAAGATTAAAAAAGAATGTTAGAATTCAATTAAATTTAGTCTGACTTTTTTATTTAAATTAATGATTTCTGAAAACAAAAGGAGTTTTGAAATGAAAATCGTAAAGTTTGGTGGCTCTTCTTTAGCTACCGGTGAAAGTGTTGCACAAGCAATTCAAATTATTCTCAGCGATCCTCAACGACAAGTAATGGTTGTCTCTGCCCCAGGCAAAAGGAATACAACAGATATCAAAGTTACTGATCTGTTAATCAAGTACGCAGATTTAGCCTTAAAGCACAAGAATTGTGTTGAAATCGTGAATAAAATTTTTAGTCGCTATCAAGAAATTGGTCATTATTTTGGCTTAGCAGATACGGAATTAAGTATTATTAAACAAATTTTATTAGAGTTGCCCAATCAGGGTTATCCTAACGAAAAATATCTTTTAGCTGCATTTAAGGCACATGGTGAACGACTTAATGCTCGTTTAATTACTTTAGTTTTACGCCATCAAGGAATTAATAGTCGTTTTCTTGATCCGGCTGAAGCCGGTTTAATCGTGACTGGCGAGCCCAATGATGCCATTGTCAATCCAGAGAGCTACTTAAATCTTGACCAAATTAAAATTAAGGCTGATGAACGTATCGTATTTCCTGGCTTTTTTGGCATGACTCCGTCTGGTAATATCGCCACTTTTTCCCGTGGCGGGTCAGACATTACCGGGGCTATTCTAGCTCGCGGCTTTCATGCTGATCTCTATGAAAATTTTACAGATGTCAATGGGATTTTTGCCGCTAATCCTCATATTATTGAGCATCCCCAATCCATCAAGAAAATGACTTATCGCGAAATGCGAGAGTTGTCATATGCTGGCTTTTCTGTTTTTCACGATGAAGCATTGATTCCTGCTATTCAAGGACAGATTCCTATCAATGTGAAAAATACTCATGATCCTAGCAATCCTGGCACTATGATTGTCCCAGAAAAGGATTTTGTCCCAGATAATGCAATAACCGGCGTAACCAGCCAAAAACATTTTTCCGCATTATATTTGCATAAATATTTGCTCAATAAAGAAGCTGGTTTCACCTTACGTATATTACAAATTTTATACCAACATAATATTCCATATGAGCATATGCCATCTGGGATTGACGATATTACCATTATTTTTAACAATGATTTTCTAAACGATCAGTTAATTGATCAAATTTGTAATGAAATTCAAGCTACAATTAATCCAGATCAACTCGAATGGATTGAAGATTATGCAATTATTATGGTTGTCGGCGAAGGAATGCGACAAAAACATACCATCAGCCGTCAAATTATCGATTCTTTAGGCGATCATGATATTTCACCACAAATGATCAATCAGGGAGCTTCTCAAATTTCAATCATGATCGGTACTAAAAAAGAAAAGGCTGATGAAGCAGTAAAAATTATTTATCAAAAGTTTTTTAATTAGGGGGCATTATGATTAATTCGTAAATTGCAATAATAAATTGAACACTTTTAATCAAGCTGCTTGATAGATTAGATCTAATTCTCTTTCAAAGATTTCATCTGGTGTATGATATGCCAATATCTTTCTTGGTAAAGAGTTGCACCAGGTTTCAATGTCTATGATGTCTTGTAGTGAATAATTGTCTATTGCCTCTCCCTTAGGAATAAATCTGCGAATGAGTCCATTATGTCTTTCAACGGTTCCCTTGTCACAAGATGTATAAGGATGAGCATAGTAAACTAAAGTATTTGATACGTCTTCTAAGCTTGAAAGATCTGCAAACTCTGAGCCATTATCAGTGGTAATGGTTTTAAAAATATCATTCCAATGTTCGCTGTATTGCCTTTGGAGTTCTTTAAAGGCCTGCATGACACTGACAGAAGTCTTGTCAGGAATACGAAGAATTAAGAACTCACGACTCATACGTTCAGATAAGGTTAGCAGCACCTCATCATCTTTGCTCTTATGTCCGAGAACTAAATCGCATTCCCAATGGCCAAACTCATTACGTTTATTGATCTCTTTAGGACGTTCTTCAATGCTTCTGCCAAGTTTTTTCTTATTTCTGCGAATACGATGAAGCTTGGTATTGCGTTTAAGCTTCTCTGGCAAGTCGTAATTATGTATATCTAATAGACCTTGGTCGACATAATTGTAAAGAGTCTTAGTACAGACAACATCTCTGCTGCTAAATGCGCCAACAGCGGTGGCGCGATTACTGCACACATCAAGCGACCAGCCGTCTTTAAAGAAATGTTTGTGGACATAGCGCATGAATTGAGTTTTCCTGAGAAAGTCTGATTTACGTCCACAATTTTTACGATGAGCTTGATATGCATCATGTCCTTGAGTAGCCTTATATCTTTTGACTTTGCCATGATACAGTTCTACAGTACCGCGCTTAACCTCATAACTGATAGTAGAAGGGGAACAGTTTAATTCACGGGCAATGGCACGCAAAGAATAGCCATCTTTCAAACGCAATTGAATAATAACTCTTTCCTCGAATGATAAATGCTTGCCTTTAATGTGATGATTCATGGTAGAATGTAAAGAGTCCATTTTGACCTCGTTTCTAAATGTTGTGTGGTAACTACATTCTATCAAACAGGTCCGAATGGACTTTTTATTTTTTATTAAGTGTTCAATTTAATTTTACAATCAGCGATTATGATTAATTTATTCAAAGTTCACGGTTCGCAAAATCATTTCTTTATTCTTGATCAAACACAATTCGAACACGAATTAAGTGACGCCGAGCTAAAAAATCTTACGCAAAAGATTACCAATCCACAAACTGGACTGCTTCACGGAGCAGATGGCGTTTTAGTAGTTAATCATCCCGTGCATTCTAACTCACTTGGCCAGATGCGTGTAATCAATGCTGATGGAAGTGAAGCATCAATGTGTGGCAACGGCCTACGCACCGTTGCTCGTTACCTAAGTGAAAAAACGGGAAAAGATAATTTCCTAGTTGACACAATGAATGCCAGCTTACGTGTTAGAAGAGAAAAAGATTTTGCTTCTAACGTGCCAGCATTTGCAGTTGAGATCTCTCCTGTACGCTTTAATAAAGAGGCACTCCCTTTTGATAATTTAGGACAAGAACGGATTATTGATGCTTGGTTGCCAGAAATTTATCCTGGATTACGTTTTACTTCAATTGCCGTACCTAACCCACATTTAATTTCTTTTGTTAATCAAGCAGAAATTACCGGCCCGATCTTAGGCATTGTTGGTAAAAAATTAAATAGCAATAATCCCTACTTTACAGATGGCGTCAATGTTAATTTCGCGCAAATTTTAGATAAAAATAAACTTTTTGTCCGCACTTACGAACGGGGCGTTGGTTTTACCAATGCCTGTGGTACTGGAATGTCCGCGACTTCTCTTGCTCTTACTTTAACCCACCCCGAAATAGGCAACTTAAATACACCAATATCAGTTTATAATCCTGGCGGTATGGTTAAAACTATCGTGCATTATGAAAAAAATAGTTATTGGATCGAGCTTATTGGTAACGCTACTTTTACTCATCGAATTAAGCTTTCTGAAGCTGACTTAAGGAAAGGTGATTTTTCCAATGTCCAGATCCAAAAGACTGCTGAACAAAGTGCTTATGAAAAATTTATTGCTAATCTGCCAAAGTTCAATGACATTACAACTTTAGCGTAAAAAAATGGCTTGCAACACGCAAGCCATTTTTACTTTTTAATTATTAATCTAAGTCTTTCAAGCCATGCTTTTTCTTGGAAACGCGATAAAAAATATAAGGTGCAGTAGCGGCTACGTTACCCATATCCGTCAGAATTTGATAAAAGCTAGTCACTGCGCTACCACCGAATGAGACCACCGCAATTAATAGGCAAACTAAGACAGTTTGAGCCCACATCGCATTAGCAGGAATACCGTGTTTATTTAATTTAGTCGCAAACGTGGATCAGATCCCATGATGAAAGATTTAATTGGTGAATAAAGCAAAACAAAGAAAGCACCTGTCATTCCCATCAAACCAGATAAAGCAATTGCTCTAGTAAAGAATTTACCAATCAATAAACTCGTGTTAGGATCCAAATGAAGTGCGGTTCCAAAGGCTTTGCCAAGTGTGTCATATACGGTATACGTAATATTTCCAGTATTGGCATTGGCTGCTAAAATATCTTTTTGATAATTAACTGAAAAACCGGTCATAAAAATCATCAAAACATAAGAAATAATAGTGAACAATGACCCAATAATTAAGCCTTTAGGGAAATCTTTTTCTGGGTGTTTCATACTGTCAATCACACCACCGACGGTTTCCATCCCACCATATGCAAAGACTGCATAAACTACGAAAGAAATAATCGTAATTGGCGTTTGAAAACTTTTATTAGGCGAAATAATAAAACTTTGCCACCCAGTAATCGGCTGAGCCAATTGTCCATGATTCATAATCAAGACCGTTAAACTAGCTAGAATAAAGACTGCATTCATTACAATCATGAACCAACCACCGATTGATGACATAATTTTAATTCCAGTTATCCCTCTGGAAGACAGGTACGTTGATACAATCATGAATAAAATTGCTAGTACACCTATCAATTGAGTACCATGCAAGCCCAAAATATTCCATTCTTGAGTTGTATCTTTGCCAAAAATAAGGGCAGAGATTGAAATCCAAAGCCTTGAGGCGCTTGCAACCAGCCACAGCACCCAGTTAGCCAGCCATACAAAAGTCCCAATAAAGGCCTATTTTTGTCCAATTGAGCCAGCTGGGAAAAAGAAACAGACGCCAGCCAAAATAAACCAAATGATCCCAGCATATGTCATTTGCTCATAAGAAACAGAAACATTGCCAAAACCATAAACCGTTGTGATAATCATCAACACAAGGCTCATAGTCGTCAATGATTTTTTAGTTTGTGAATTTTCATCATCCAAGATAAAGCCTCTACTTTCTATTTACACTTTCCATTTTAGCATCGTTTATCTTGAATAAATTTATTCTAATTTTAGGCTCATAAGAAAAAACTACTAGTTATTCACTAGTAGCGCTTCATTTTTATTCATTAATTCTTTTTTCAATCCAATTACTTAATTCAGTTACATGTAATTTAGTGACCGAACTAAAAGTCAAAACGGTGACATGATCATAGTTGAGATTCAACTTTTTCTTTAAGCCTGACATCACCTTATTAGTTTGACTCTTTTTTATTTTATCCATCTTGGTACAAACTACCAAAATTGGGATATTTAGATATTGAGCATAATCATACATAGCAATATCATCTTTGGTTGGTTCATGACGACTATCTACTAAAATAATTAGTCCCTTTAGGTTGGGTCTAGTTTCTAAATAATCTTGAATCATTTCGCCAAATTCTTGCCGCTTCTTCTGTGAAACTTTGGCATAGCCATAACCTGGTACATCAACCAAATAAAATTTTTCATTGACTTTGTAGAAATTCAAAGTTTGTGTCTTTCCAGGCTGTGACGAGGTCCTAGCTAAGTTTTTACGCTTTAATAGGGTATTTATCAAGCTGGACTTTCCCACGTTTGAGCGGCCTGCTAATGCGATCTCAGGCAAGTTATCTTTAGGATATTGATCTTCTCTAACAGCACTAACTGCATAACTACTGCTTTTAATGATCATTGACACTTACCTGTTCTTTATTATCAGTATTTTTGCGGATTACCTTTGGCTTAGCGTGCTTAGTAATTACGTCCTTAGTTACTTCAACGGTCTCAATATCCTCTTCACTAGGAGTTTCATACATAATATCCATAATTGAATTTTCGATAATTGTTCTAAGTCCACGTGCACCCATATTTCTTTGGATTGCTAAGTCAGCAATTGCCTTCAGAGCACCATCAGTAAACTTCAAATTAACATCGTCAAGTGATAATAATTTCTTATACTGCTTAACTAAAGCATTCTTTGGTTCAGTTAGCACTCTGACCAAATCCTTACTACTCAATTTATCAAGCGTAGTAATAATTGGAATTCTACCAATGAATTCAGGAATCATTCCAAATTTAACTAAGTCAGCTGTAGTCAAATGGCGTGTCCAATCATCTGCATTAATTTTATCTGCCTCATTTTCCGCACCAAAGCCAATGGTCTTTTTACCTAAACGATTTTTAACGATTTGTTCAATTCCGTCGAATGCCCCACCAACAATAAATAGAATGTTAGTCGTGTCCATCTTAATCATTTCTTGTTGAGGGTGCTTACGCCCACCTTGAGGTGGAACAGAGGCAATTGTACCTTCCAAGATCTTTAATAATGATTGCTGTACACCTTCACCTGAAACATCACGCGTAATTGAGACATTCTCAGATTTTTTAGAAATTTTATCAATTTCATCAATATAAATAATGCCACGCTGTGCACGTTCCAAATCATAATCAGCATTTTGTAGTAACTTAAGCAAAATATTTTCAACGTCTTCACCAACATACCCTGCTTCAGTCAAGGTAGTTGCATCGGCAATTGCAAATGGGACATTTAAAATACGAGCCAAAGTCTGAGCAAGATATGTCTTACCTGATCCAGTTGGTCCGATCATTGCAATATTTGATTTTTGTAATTCAGTTGAAGAATCAACATCCATTTGGCTAATTCTCTTATAGTGATTATATACAGCAACTGATAAGACTTTTTTAGCACGGTCTTGACCAATAACATATTGATCAAGTTCCTTTTTTATTTCAACAGGCTTAGGTAATTCACGAGCTGCTTTAAGTGAATCTGCTCGTAATTCATCGTCAATAATTTTTTTAGCCAAGTCAACACATTCATTACAAATATATACACCGTTACCGGCAATCATTTTCTTAACTTGGTCTTGAGTTTTGCCACAAAAAGCGCATTTAATCTCTTCTTGATCTGTAAACTGATTTGCCATTATTTTTCCTCCTATATCTACCAAAAATCAGATTATCATAAATTAACTAATATTGATAAATATTAAGCTCGAACAGCAAAAAAAGCGGCCTATAGCCGCTCTTTTTGAGAAATTAGCAAATATTACTATTACTTGCTTTCCTTCTTGTCATCGTCTTCTTTGTTTTCAAGCTTTGACTTAGCAACTTGCTTAGCATTATCAGTAATAAGATCCATAGCCTTACGTACAGTAATGTCGTGGCCTAACATGTCATCTGATAAGGTGTTACGTACCATCTTTTCATCCATGTTGTATTCTGAAGCAAGATCCTTGATTTCTTTATCAATTTCTTCCTTAGTTGCCTTAAGGTCTTCAGCAGCAACAATAGCTTCAAGAACTAAGTTAGTTTTAACTCTTTCAGCTGCATTCTTTTCAAATTGTGAACGCAATTGTTGTTCGTTGGTATTAGTCAACTTGTAGTAAGTTTGTGGGTCAATACCTTGACGTTGCATATTACCCAAGTATTGGTTCAATTGAGTATCAACATCTTCTTGAATCATAGCATCAGGAATTTCATCGATAGTAGCGTTGCTTACAGCACCTTCAATTGCAGCTTCTTGAATAGCGTCGTTTGCTTGTTGTTCCTTTTGTTCCTTCAAGTCCTTCTTGATCTTTTCCTTTAAGTCATCAAGGGTGTCTACAGAGTCATCAACGTCCTTAGCAAATTCATCGTCTAACTTAGGAAGTTGCTTTGACTTAACTTCGTGAATCTTAGTTGCAAAGTGTGCTTCTTTACCAGCTAAATCCTTTGCACCGTAATCTTCAGGGAAAGTTACAACTACATCAACATCATCGCCGGCTTCATGGCCTTCAAGTTGATCTTCAAAGCCAGGAATAAATGCACCTGAACCTAATTCAAGTGAGTAGTTTTCAGCTGAGCCGCCTTCGAATGGCTTGTCGTCGATAGTACCCTTGTAATCGATAGTAACAGTATCGCCCTTTTCAGCCTTACCCTTCTTAAGAACAAGTTCTGCATTTTGTTCACGGCGCTTGTCAAGTTCAGCATCAATGTCCTTTTGGTAAACACGAGTGTTTTGCTTAGGAACTTCGATACCCTTGTAGTCACCTAACTTAACTTCTGGTTCTACAGTAACAGTAGCCTTCATAGTCCAATCCTTGTCCTTATCCATTGATACAGGAACAATTTGTGGTTGGCCAACTGCCTTAATACCTGCTTCTTTAACAGCAGCAGAATATGCATTTGGTAATACAATATTTAAGGCATCTTCATATAATGCTTCTTCACCGTAATATTGATCAAAGATCACACGTGATACGTGACCCTTTCTAAAGCCAGGAACACGCAAGTTTTTCTTTACTCTTCTAAAAGCTTGGTCTAAACCTAATTTAATTTCATCTTGTGAAATATCAAAAGTAAGATCACCGGTTGTCTTACCGGTCTTTTCCCATTTAACAGACATTAATTAAATACCTCCAATGTCAAATTTGAGTTTGCTTCTTGCATACTAAGTTATCTTACCTTAAAAGGCCGCAAAAAACAAATTTAAAAGAAAAAAGATGCGCTCCTGTGAAGAAGTGCATCTTTTTTAACTATATCGTTAGAAATTAGTCAAGGATTTCAGTAACCTGACCGGCACCAACGGTACGACCACCTTCACGGATGGTGAACTTAGTACCCTTTTCGATGGCAGCTGGCTTGATTAACTTAACAGTAAATTCAGTGTTATCACCAGGCATAACCATTTCAGTACCTTCTGGCAATTCAATTTCACCAGTAATATCAGTGGTGTGGAAGTAGAATTGTGGACGGTAGTCTGAGAAGAATGGGGTGTGACGGCCGCCTTCTTCCTTCTTCAAGATATAAACTTGACCCTTGAATTCCTTGTGGGTTTGAATTGAGCCTGGAGCAGCCAATACTTGACCACGAACAACTTGGTCACGGTCAATACCACGAAGCAATACACCAACGTTATCGCCGGCTTCACCTAAGTCAAGAGTCTTGTGGAACATTTCCAAACCAGTAACAACTGACTTAAGAACCTTGTCTACCAAACCAACGATTTCAACTTCGTCACCGACCTTAACAGTACCACGGTCAATACGACCTGAAGCAACAGTACCACGACCAGTGATAGTAAATACGTCTTCAACTGGCATTAAGAATGGCTTGTCAGTTTGACGTTCTGGAGTTGGGATGTATTCGTCAACGACGTCCATCAACTTAAGAATTTGTTCTTGAGCTTCCTTGTCGCCTTGTAAAGCCTTCAAAGCTGAACCACGAACAACTGGAATATCGTCACCAGGGTAATCGTATTCAGTCAACAAGTCACGAACTTCCATTTCAACTAAGTCGATCAATTCTGGGTCGTCAACTAAATCACACTTGTTTAAGAAAACAACGATGTAGTTAACACCAACTTGACGAGCAAGCAAAATGTGTTCACGAGTTTGTGGCATAGGACCATCAGTTGCAGCAACAACTAAGATAGCACCATCCATTTGTGCAGCACCGGTAATCATGTTCTTGATGTAGTCGGCGTGGCCTGGAGCGTCCATGTGAGCGTAGTGACGATTTTCAGTTTCGTATTCTACGTGGGCGGTATTAATAGTAATACCACGTTCCTTTTCTTCTGGTGCAGCATCGATTTGTGAGTAATCTTCAGC
The DNA here is from genome assembly GCF_002554085.1 of Lactobacillus sp. UMNPBX1. NCBI lineage: Bacteria > Bacillati > Bacillota > Bacilli > Lactobacillales > Lactobacillaceae > Lactobacillus > Lactobacillus sp. UMNPBX1. The sequence goes on along the minus strand of NZ_PCZI01000019.1, from coordinate 17,533 downwards.
CTTAGCCAAACCCTTGTCAGCCAAAACAGTAGTAATAGCCGCAGTTAAAGTGGTCTTACCGTGGTCAACGTGACCGATAGTACCAATGTTTACGTGTGGCTTAGTTCTAACGTAATGTTCTTTTTCTGCCATTAAAATGACCCTCCTGTAAATTTGCAAGAAGTCCGTTGAGATAAGTTAACGGATAATTCTCTGTTGAATATTGTACTACTTTCTTCGGCAAATGCCTAGTAAAAAAGCTTAAGCGAAATTGCCTAACGAAAATATCCTTTGCTAATTATACTAAATAGTTTGAAAATGTAAACCTTTTTTACTTATTTTTTATTGCGGTAAGTATTTATATATTTTTTCTAGTAATTTTTGATGACTACGGCCATCTTTTCTTTGTAAAAATGAAACTAAATCACTAGCAAAACTGTCAGGCTCATCAATATATTGGTTAATTTTAGGGTAAAGACTGCCTAATACCAAATTCACTTCTCCCAGCATTAATGGCAACTGACTTGGACTATTGTGAAATTTGCTTCCAATGCTAGAAATAATTTCACGGTACTTAGGTTCTTTTTCTAGAAGCAGTGTATTCGCCGGAATAAAGCTCTCCATCTGGCCTATTACCCAAATTTCAAACTTTTCTTCAAGTCCCAAGCGAACTAGATCTTCACAAAGTGACAACCTAACAGCAAAATCTGGCGTTGGATCTAATAAGACGCTTCGTGCAAAAGCTTTAAAATTAGGCAGGTTTAACTTATGTAAACTTTCATAATCCAACTGAGTAACCTGTTCTCGTTGTTTAAAGTTTTGCATAATCTGCCGCTGTTTTTCTTCAGAAGCTGGTTTTACCTTTTCTGATAAGTCCACTCCAACAAGATTTTTTAGTTGTAGAGCTTCAATAAAAAAATTATTTTTAGCTAGAATTTGACAGTAACTTTTAAATACTCGCTGATCAGAAAAAAGATCAGGCTCCTCTTTAATTAAAGCATATGCCTGATCTTCTTGTTTATTAGCGCAATAGAGTTTGCAGAGTTTCAAAATAACGTCCAATGAATGCTCTCCACGTAATGCTTCTTCTAGATTTTGAATAGCTGCTTCGAGATCTCCCTTACGCTCATCTTCTTCAGCAAGTTTCAATAAATTTTGTTGGCTTACTGATGTCATTTTTAGTCTTTCTTATTACTTTCTTTTTTCTTATTTATTTTTGTTTTTTTATTTTCGTCTTTGGCATGGTTCTTATTGTCATTTTGTGCTTTTTCATTGCGTTTCTGCATAGCACGATGACGGTTTTGATTTACTTCCATGACCACGGGCAAGATCACTGGACGACGGTTAGTTTTCTTGTATAAAAACTTCTCCAAATCACCGCGGATATCTTGCTTCAATTCACTCCAATCAAACTTTTTGTGTTCAAAATTGGCCTGAATTGCTTTTTTAATTACATCAATTGAATCACTCATCAACTGGCGATTAGCCTTGATATAGACGAAACCACGACTAGTGACTTTTGGCTCTGCAATAATCTTTTTCTTCTTACGGTCAATTGTAACAACCGCAATAAAGATTCCGTCATCTGATAGGACCTCACGATCACGTAGCACAATATTACCAACATCACCAACACCAGAACCGTCGATCATGGTATCTTCACCTGGTACTGGGTCAGTTAAGAAGAAACGCTTCTGCTTAAAGTCATATTCAAGACAGTCACCATTCTTGGTAATATATATATCTTTAGGATTCATTCCAGCTTTAATAGCCAAATCACGTACTACTTCAAGTAAACGATATTCACCAATTACTGGAATTAAGAATTTTGGCTTCAAGGTTGTAATCAAAAGTTGCAGATCACGACCAGTTGCATGCCCACTAGTATGTATATTTCTGCCTAACTGGATAACCGTACCGCCAGCCTTATATACCAAATCACTGGTTTCAGCTACCATCGTTTCAACCGCATGTGACGGAGTAGTTGCAATAAAGACCAAATCGCCCTTATGAATCGTAATCATACTATGACGCTTCTTAGCCATTTTTTGTAATGAGTTAAGTGGTTCACCCATACGCCCAGTCTCTAATATAACTGTCTGCTCATCTGGCACAGTCTTCAGATCCTTAACTCGCATCAACAAGCCTTCAGGCACATCTAAATAGCCTAATTTCATTGAAGTTCTAACAATCTTAGCTAGATCGCGGCCAGTTAATAAGACGCGTTTCCCTGTTGCTGCTGCAGCATTTAAAACTTCTTGAACACGATTCAAGTTAGAGGCTTTAGCAGCTACGATAATTCTGCCTTTAGCATTTCTGAAGACATTAGTCACAAATTTACCAATATCTTGTTCAGATGCATTAGGGAAAGATGCTTCTGCATTAGATGAATCACTTAAAAGCGCTAAAACGCCCTTTTGTTCAATTTCAGCTAAGCGATCCATATCAGTCCGATAATTTAACGCAGCTGTTGGATCAAATTTAAAGTCACCAGTATAAACAATTTCACCTGCTGGTGTATGTACATCTATTCCAAGTGAATCAGGAATTGAGTGTGTCGTATGGAAGAATGAAATACTTGCATTCTTAAAATCAATTTCAGTATCTGCATCGATTACGTGGAACAAACTATTCTTACGGCGTTTGTTTTCGCGTTGTACTTCAATTTTAGCAAGTTCGATACTCAATTGTGAACCAAATACTGGAATATCGTATTTACGCAAAATGTATGGCAATGCACCAATTGAATCAGCATGCCCATGTGTTAAAAAGATACCTGCTACTCGATCTCCGTATTGTTCAAAGAAATCAAGGTCAGGAATTACTACATCGATACCAAATAAAGAACTATCAGGGTACTTTAATCCGGCATCAAGAACAAAAATTTCATCATTAACTTGAACAGCAAACATGTCTTTACCCTGTTCACGCACACCGCTCAAGATCATAATTTTGATTTGATCAGCCATTATATTTCCTTTTCTATCTAATTTTTAATTCTTATGGATCTATCGATCTCAACGTAAAAATAATCTGTTTCAATTTTAGCATAAAGAATAAAATTATGACAGAGACAAAAAAAGCCAGCCTTTTCGGCTAGCTTCATTATTCAATATTATGTGAAAATTAACGACGAAGACCTAACTTCTTGATCAATTCACGGTAACGGTTAATGTCGTTGTTTTCAAGGTAACGAAGCAAGTTACGACGGTGACCGATCTTCTTAAGCAAACCAACGTATGAGTGGTGGTCATGCTTGTGACTCTTCATGTGATCAGTCAAGTTGTTGATATCAGCAGTCAAAAGAGCAACTTGAACTTCAACAGAACCAGTGTCACCTTCGTGAGTTGCGTATTCCTTCATAATCTTTTCTTTTTCAGTCTTTGAAATTGCCATAGTTAAATTCACCTTTCATTAAATAATTGCCGTTAACAACGTTTATCGTCGGCGTGAACAAATAAACAGCGTCAGCGGTTCACAACAGTCATAATCATACACATTATTTTTTAAAAAAGCAAGCGGAAATTACCTTGCATCCGTGATATTTCTTAAGTATAATGGATGAAGTAAATTTCTAAATCATTGGAGGTGAATTTCATGCCACAAATCAAATCAGCTATCAAACGTGTTAAGACTCAAAACGCTACTAACGAACGCCGCGCTTCTGAATTAAGCAAGTTAAGAACTGCTATCAAGAAGTTTAAGAACGCTGTTGAAAGTGATAGTAAGGAAGACGTCTCCAAGTTGCATTTAGAAGCTGAACGTGCTTTGGATAAGGCTGCTTCAAAAGGCTTAATCCACAAGAACAAGGCTGCTCGTGACAAGAGTCGTTTAAACAAGTTAGCAAACAAGTAAATCTTACTTATTACTAATAATAAAAAGAGGAGATCTGCAGCGATCTCCTCTTTTTGTATACTCTTAGACATTTAAGATAAATAATTTCAAAAAATTATCTTCTCGGTAAGTTCCATTTTTATATTTAAATTCTAAGTCGATTGCATCCCTTAATAAATTTTCTAGCTTGTCTATCTTCAACCGATTACGTAGGGCTAACTTAACCCTATAGGGATGAACGCCTAATTCTTTTACAATTTGTGGTTCGCTACGACCTCTTTGTGCTAAGATCTTAACGACCAAAATCAATTCTAATTGATTTTCAAAGACCGCTAATAATTGAATTGGATTAGTCCCTTCACGTAATTGATTATCTAAGCGCTCAACTGCTTCACGGTAATTCTTATCTAAAGCCGACTCCAAAATAGCGAAAATATTTTGTGCTAGGGACAAATCTACATTTTGCATTACTGATTTTTCAGTAATTTTGTTATCGGTAGCTACCATTTTTAGCTTTTGATAATTGCTTAAAATAGTGTCAATTACCTGATCACTTCGCTCAATTAGCAGCTGTAAAGCTGACTGTGTGATTATATATCCCTCATCTTTGATCAAGGCTTTAGTCGTTGAAGCAACTTCATAGGGCCTAATTTGTGGCTCAACCACATTGAATTGCTTTAGAACAGTTTTAGTCAGTTTTTTACGCCTATCAATTTTTTCATAAGAAGCAACAATTACTACTACATCTTCTAAATCAGCTAAGTTTTCAAAAATTTTTTGTAAGTCATCAATTTGTTTCTGTAATTTTTTAGATACCTTAGCTGTTAAAAAGAAAGGATTTTTGACTACAATAAATTTCTGTTCACTAAATAAACTGGATTCAGTTAAGCTCGCAATCAATTCATCTAAGCCATCGCTTTCGCAATCGACAGTCACGTGCTCCAAATCTTTAAAGCGATCTTCCTTGGCATATGATCTAACCAAGTAATCATTGAGAAAGTCATCTGCACCCCAAATTAAGGTATGTGGATTATTGTTATTTGTATTTTTAAACAAAGAAAGTAAGGTCATTTTTTATCCCGCTTTAAAAAGTAACTAAATCTAGGACTTTGCAGTCCGCCATAATACCAGCTAATCATACCACAGTCTTGCGTTGAAACCCATGGTATTTGTTGTTGAGTTAGTGTCGTTAGCGTCTCTTGATGGGGGTGCCCGAACCTATTTTTTCGACCAGCAGAAATAAAAACTTGCTTAGGATGGATTGCACGTAAAAAGTCTGGATTGGATGATGTTTTACTGCCATGATGACCCAATTTAAAATAATCTACCTGAAGTTTCATCCTCTGCATAATTTCCTTTTCACCATCTTGACCTAAATCTCCTGTAAACAACCAGTTCTTATTCGCTACCCTAAAAAGCAAACTCAGGGAATCTTCATTCTTTCCTTCTCCTGCTTGATATGGATAAACCACATTAAATGTAATCTGCGGTTCTTTCACCTGCATTCCTGCAAGTAACTCCACTAATTTGGTATCTTTTACACGACCATCTAATCTCTTTTGAAAAGATGGATTCTTAATTAGTCCTTCGGCCATAAATAATTTCTTAACATTAACCTGCTCTAGTAATGGTCCTAAATCACCAACGTGATCGGCATCTTGATGCGAAACAAAGACTCCGTCAATCGTATTAATTCCCTGACTTTTCAAAAATGGAATAGTAATTCGATCAATCTGAGGTGTCTGCTTTTTGCCACTAAAGTTTAGTTTCCCACCAGTATCAATTAAATATACCTTGCGAGGAAATGGCGTAGTCACTAGAATACTATCTCCTTGGCCCACATCAATGAAGGTTACTTGCCCTCGCAAAGGAAAATGAATCATGCTGAAGAAAATTACATACAAGCTCAACAAGCCCACCATAATTTTCTTACTATTAAAGCGCCAGTTAACTTTTTCTCTTAAAGAAACAATTAAAATAATCGTTACTATTAATAGCAACAGACACTGCCACCAATTAATTTGCCCAAAAGTTAGTAGTCCCAACTTAGTAGCAGATAATTGCCCAATGATTTTCTCACCTAATTCAAGCACTTTTTCTAATACCGGAGCAAAATCTTTAGTCAGACCAAACGTCACAATATTGAAAAAAGCAATTGGTAAAACTATCCAATTGAAATATGGCACTACTAACATATTAAAAATTACAGTTAAAAAATTGACCTGATAAAAGAAAAGCAATAGTAATGGCGTTAATAAAATATTTAACAAAATTGCTTGTTTAAAACTGCCAAACTTATCAGTTAACTGTAAACCCAATGCCAAAATATAGCTCAATAAGGCTCCAGTTGCCAGAAATAAACGCGGTACTACTAAAAGATGTAAAATGCAGGTCAATCCCAGCAGATCTATCGACGCAACATGATATTTCTTAAACTTACAAATTTTGCCTAAAAAGTAGGTTAAACTCGCTCTTACAAAGCCGGCTTGACCATTGCTTAGAAAAATACCTAGCAATAAAACCAATGTACAGCAGACAAAAGTTTCTTCATCCGTCAGTTTCAAGTTAAAACAAAATACGCTAATTAATAAGACATAGATTCCAACATGTAAGCCTGAAATGCTTAACAAGTGAATAACACCCAAATCTCGATAATTATTTAGTATTTCTTGATTTTCTTGAGCATTATTTTCACCCAAGATTAATTCACTAGCGAAAAAGCCTAACAACTGTGGCATCTTGGCAAAATAGTTCTGCAATTCAAAACGTAATTGATGCAATTGATCCCCAAAATCAGTAATCGGTAATAGCTTCATTTGACAACTACTGTATTTCAATTTTTGGTAAATCTGTTTTGCCTGATAATAATTCTGAAAATTAAACTCACCAATATTAGTTGCTGGCTCAATTGAATTGCATTCCCCATTAATTTCTGTCACTAAAATAGGGTTCCCATGCTTAAGCAGTTCTTTTTGAGCATCTGTTACCTTGCCACTAATTAAAATTTTACCTTGAGCAAAATTACCCACACCTGTTAAGTAGTCGTCTTTAATTCTTACCTGATCAGGGTAAATTCTTAATTGGCTCTGCTGGGTTAAAACAAAATTGGTTTTTGATTTACTTAAAAAAATTAGTAATAGAAATGCCCCAACTATTAGACTAACTATTTTTAAACTAACTCGATATTTTTGTACCAACAGTAGCAAAAAGTAACCCAGAAAAAATAAAGCTACTATTTTTTGCACCATTGTTGTACAAGAAAAAGCCAAAAAAGAGATTGTAATTAGCAACAAAGCGGTTATTAAGTAAAAGCCAACTTCATTTTTAAACAGCCAATTGATCTTTAAGGCTCGCAAAAGTCTTTTCTCCTATTCCTGATACCTGCATTAAATCTTCTATCTTTTTAAAAGAACCATTTTGTTCACGATAAGCAATAATCTGTTCTGCCTTTTTTTGACCAATTCCAGTTAACTTTTGTAGTTCCGCTACATTAGCAGTATTTAAGTTGATCTTAGTGCCATCCCCTTGATTACTTGGGCTACTGCTACTAGTACTCCCACTATTTTGACTGTTATCAGCTAATCCTGCAGTTGCCACATTTTCAACCTTTTCACCCTTGTAAGGAATATGAATTTTATCTTGATCCTTAAGTAAAGTAGCGCGGTTAATAGCTTTTAATTGTGCTCTAGCAGTAGTACCTCCAGCCGCCTCAATTAACTCCTGCAGACGAGCACCATTTTTCAATGTATATACTCCCTGATGCTTCACCGCACCGGAAATATCACAAGTTACAGTCTTAGAAACGGTTGTTGAACTACTGCTAGTCACTGCATTAGTATTAGTGGTTGCACCTGAACTACTAGTGCTAGACTGCATAACTTGATCCTGCACTGCAGCAGCATTTTCTTGATGATCCCCTTTCTTTAATCCATAAAATCCAACTACAAGAATTATTGCACCAATGAGATATACTTTTTTCTCAAGCACAAATTCTTTTACTTTTTCAAAATTCATAAAAATCACCTCTACTATTTATTACGCAAAAAAAGCCCAGAATTTTTTCTGGACTTCAAATTTTTTTGAATTTTTTTAGTAGTGTGTCTTTAGATAGTTTAATGCATCATCAAAAGTGCTCACAGGGACAATTTTCATTTTGGTGTGAATTTTCTTTGCGGTTCTCTTAGCAACTGCATAATTAGTTTCACTTTTCTTCACACTGGTTGAATCAGTCGGCGCAAAGAAGACCTCTGCACCTTCTCTGTTAGCAGCTACCACTTTTTTATCAATGCCACCAATGATTCCTACTTTTCCAGTAGGTGAAATCGTACCTGTTCCCGCAATCTTATGTCCCTTACTTAAGTTCTGCTTGGTAAAGACCTCATAGCTTTCAAGTGTGAACATCAATCCGGCTGAGGGGCCACCGATTTCGCCAGCATTAATTTTTAACTTAGGCTTAGTTTTTACAACTACATGCTCAACTAATTGAATTCCAATTCCTGGCTTATTAGTACCCTTTACCTTAACAATTTTGCCAGTAAAGTGTTTCTCTTGCTTACCACGCAAAACTGAGATTGTTACTCGTGCACCAATTTTTTGTTTACGCAAATAATTCATCATCTCTTCAGTTGACCTGAAACGATGCCCATTTGCGCCTAAAACGGTATCACCAATTTGGAGCTTATTTTTAAAACTAGAATTTTTCTGGACTTCCATTACATAAACGCCTAGATATTTTAAGCTATGCTGTTTACCTGCTTTTTTAGCTGCATAATAAATTGCATTCTGCTGACTTGTTTCCATATACCAGTTTTGCAACTCATTATATTGAGCACTAGTTTGACCTCCTAGCAGCTCCTTGCTTGATACACGCTCATCATAGGGACGAGTAAAACTCCATAGATATTGCAAAACCGGAGCTGGCCGACTAGTTACGCTAACTGTCACCAAATAAAAATTATTCGGACGTTTATTTGATGACTTAATAAACTGGCCCACGGGCATTGCCTCACCAGGATATTCAATATAATAATCGGTCGGCCAAACAGCAAGTACCACTAATAAAACAAGCGCAATTAGTGCCAAGAGCCAATTACGCAAGTGCTTTTTCGATTGATTGTTTTTCTTATTATTCATGTTTTAGCTTCTCTCTCAATGCAATCGCTGCTTTTTTAGGTAAAAACAGACTAACATCTTCATCAAAACGAGCTAATTCCTTAATCATGCTTGAAGCTACAAAAGAATTTTCTGGACTCGCAAAAAGCAAAACTGTATTCACATCTGGAGCCAATTTTTTATTAATCCCAGCAATCTCCTGTTCATAGCGGAAATCAGCACTGTTGCGTACACCGCGCACCATAACTTTAGCATGCAATTCATGTGCTAAATTTACGGTTACTTCTTCCGGTCTTTCTAGCACTTCAATATTAGGTATTTCCCTTAGTGCATCCCTGATTAGATCAGCACGTTCTTCAGGCGTAAACAAGTATTTCTTAGCTGTATTGGTCATCGCAACTACATATACTTTATCAAAAATTTCAGCAGCCTTTTTAGCGGTCTCCACATGCCCATTAGTAATCGGATCAAAACTCCCTGGAAATAAAGCGATTGTCATTATTAGTCCTTTCGATAAATCCTCACAATTGTTTTTCCTAAATGGTGTTCTTTGATCAATGAAAAACCAGTAATTTCACCCAGTTCTGTATGATCATCAGTTTCTGCCACCACAATTGCATGATCATTAAGTAGGTTCGACTTTACCATCTGCAACATGTCCTTAGCGATTTTTTCTTTGGCATAGGGCGGATCAAGAAAAACTAGATCAAACTTTTCATCATCCTCAGAAAATAATTTTAATGCTGCAGAGCTGCGCATATTATAAACATTAAAACGCTGCTCTTCCTTAGTTAAAGCAACATTTTTCTTAATAATTGTACAAGCAGCATGATTAATATCAACCAGACTCGCATGGTCACAGCCCCTTGAAACAGCTTCAATTCCTAAGGCACCACTACCAGCATATAAGTCTAAAACATTACCACCCTGAAAAAATTGTCCCAATGAATTAAAAAGGGATTCTTTCACCTTATCACTGGTTGGTCTTGTCCGATTACTTTTCAAAGTAAATAAATTTCTTTTAGCATATTTCCCTGAAATAATTCTCATTTTAGTTGATTCTCACTTTTTTCTTGTTCAAGTTGCAATTTCTTTTCTGCTTTTTGGGCCATCTCAGCTAATTGATTTTCAATATGTTGGCTATCCAAATTTACTTCTTCTTCAGCTGAAATTTCGACATGATTAACAAAATCCAAATGAGCAATTTGTCCTTTGATTTCATTGCATTCGTTGCGATTAACATAAAGAACACAATATTTCATTTTTTTAGAAAAATAAACAATGTCACCAAAATGGCGCAACTTATATTGATCACTAACTGATTTTAAATAAATAATCAATGCTACCCTTTTAATTAAGTGGGTACTTTCAATTTCTTTATTGATACTCATGCAACTGTTTCATCCTTTTCCTGTAACATTTTTTCATTTGCTGAAACGTTCAGTACTAAACCAATCGCAGCAGTCAAGACAATCATTGATGAACCACCATATGAAATAAATGGCAGCGTAACCCCCGTAATCGGCAACAATCCTAGTACTGCACCGATATTAAAGAATGCTTCTGTAAAAATAATAGTCGTCACGCCAAAACAAATTAATGCGTCGAATTGAGAAACCGCGTGAACCCCAACTTCCATAATCTGCCACATCAAATAAAAGAGTAATCCAACCAATAAAATTGTCAGAATCACACCTACTTCTTCTGCTGTAATGGATAAAATAAAGTCGGTATACGGCTCTGGTAAGTAACCTCGCTTTTGCATACTATTACCTAGTCCTACGCCAAATAATCCCCCATTGTGGATTGCATAATAAGAGTTAACTAGCTGGGCCCCACCTTTTTGCTCTAATTCAAAGGGATGCAAGAACGACATTAGTCGTTGGAATTGATAACTTCTTTGTAAAAATCCAGGATTCCAGGCAACTACAATAAGAAATACAGCTGCCACTAAGATCACAATCCCAGCTAACCAAGTTAAAGCTAATTTAGTTGGAACCCCTGATACTGAAAACATTACCAAAGTGATCATAAATAAAATTGCTGTCCCACCAAAATCAGGTTCAACAATAACCAAGCACATTAAAAAAGCCGCCAAAATTGCTGGGTGTGACAAATTATGTTTGATCTTACCCTTGACTAATTTTCCATCTCTTCTGTCTAGTACATATGCCAAATAAATGACCAGAGCCAATTTAGTAACTTCTAGTGGCTGCAAATTGATAAAGCCCAAGTTAATCCAACCTACAGCACCATTAACTGCCGCACTACTGCCATGAGCAAAACGTAGAAATACTAGCCATCCTAGCATAAGTATACAAATTAATAAAAATCCCCCTACAAACTTTGGATTTTTAAATACTTTGATTCTTAATGCAAAAAACGGAATCCCAAACAAAAAGAAAGCTACTATAGCATAGATTGCTTGCCGTATCCCATAGACATTTGGCTTAAATCCATTAACTAATAAAATATCTGAACTAGCTGAATATACCAAAATTATCCCAACCACTACTAAAATAAGATAGGGAATAAAAATCTGGTAATTAAGATAACGTAATTTTCGACGCACAAGCGTTGCCCCTTTATCTAAATAATACTTTTTTCATTATAAAACAAAAAGATCATCACTTCTATCAAGTGACGACCTTTTAAAATTTATTAAACTATCTTAGTTAGCACGGTTACGCTTCTTATCAGCCTTTTGACGTTCTGAAGTGTTCAAAATCTTCTTACGTAAACGAATAGATTCGGGAGTTACTTCACAATATTCATCATCATTTAAGAATTCGATAGCTTCTTCAAGAGTCAACGTTCTAGGAGTCTTAATAGCAGCAGCGTGGTCCTTACCGGCAGCACGAGTGTTAGTTAAGTTCTTACCCTTAGTTACGTTAACAGCAATATCACGTTCACGTGATGATTGTCCAACAATCATACCTTCGTAAACTTCAACACCAGCACCGATGAATAACTCACCACGTTGTTCTACTGATTGAAGTGAGTAAGTAGTTGATTGACCTTGGTTAATGGATACCAATGCACCATTACGACGACCTGGGTTCCAGTTCTTTACTACTGGCTTATATGCTTCAAAGGTGTGGTTCATGATACCATATCCACCAGTTTGTGACATGAATTCATTATTGTAACCAATCAAACCACGTGATGGAACTAAAAATTCAAGACGAGTTTGACCATTACCAGTTGATTCCATATTCTTCATCTCACCTTTTCTTTGTGAAAGTGAGTCAATAACAGAACCAACATATTCATCTGGAGTATCGATTTGTACTGATTCAAATGGTTCGCACATAGTACCATCAATTTCACGGTAAATAACCTTAGGACGTGAAAGTTGTAATTCGAAGCCTTCACGACGAAGTTCTTCAACCAAAATTGAAAGGTGAAGTTCACCACGACCTGAAACAGTCCAAGCGTTCAATTGATCAGTTGGTTCAACCTTCAAAGAAACATCGGTACGAGTTTGACGAATCAAACGATCTTCAAGCTTCTTAGGAGTTACTTGATCACCTTCACGACCTGCAAATGGTGAATCATTGGCAACAAAGTCCATTTGAAGAGTTGGTGGATCAATCTTAAGAAGTGGCAATGCTTCTGGATGTTCGGCTGATGCAATAGTTTCACCCACGTAGATATCATTAATACCACTAATGGCAATAATATCTCCAGCCTTAGCTTCCTTAATTTCGTTACGTTTCAAGCCAAAGTAACCAAATAACTTAGTAACACGGAAGTTTTGAGTTGAACCATCACGCTTCATAACAGTGATGTTGTCACTAACTTTAACCTTACCACGGTAAATTCTACCAACACCGATACGACCAACATAGTCATCCCAATCAAGCATGGTGATTTGGAATTGTAATGGCTCATCAGAGTTGTCTACTGGAGCAGGAATATTCTTAATAATGGTATCAAAGATTGGATCCATGGTTTCCTTTTGAGTACTTGGATCTGGATCATATGATGAAGTACCATTCAAAGCTGATGCATAAACAACTGGGAAGTCAAGCTGTTCATCGTTGGCACCTAATTCGATGAAAAGTTCAAGTACATCATCCAAAACCTTCTTAGGACGAGCGCCTGGACGGTCAATCTTGTTTAAAACAACGATAGGTTTTACGCCAGCTTCCAAAGCTTTCTTTAAAACGAAACGAGTCTGTGGCATTGGACCTTCATAGGCATCAACCAAAAGCAATGCACCGTCAACCATGTGCATAACACGTTCTACTTCCCCACCAAAGTCAGCGTGACCTGGTGTATCCAAGATGTTGATAGTAGTATCCTTATACTTAACAGCAGTGTTCTTAGACAAAATAGTAATACCGCGTTCACGTTCAATGGCATTTGAGTCCATAGCACGATCTTCCAGATTCATGTGTTCTGGCAAAGTATCAGATTGCTTCAATAATTGGTTAACCAAGGTAGTCTTACCGTGGTCAACGTGGGCAATGATCGCAATGTTTCTTAGATCGTCTCTTCTTTTTTCTGACAAAAGTATTCCTCCCCACTCTTCAATAAAAAAACTGTGACTCTGTCACAGTTTCGGTAACGCATTAGCGCCTTATCGAAGTGCTTTTCTTAAATCTGTATAGTTACGTTAGTGAATTTTACCACCTAACTGCATACGGGTCAACGCTTAACAATCAAGTTAACCCTGGATTTTTTTATGCAAAAACAAGCAAAAACTATTAAACTATGGTAAAAATATAATGTAGATAATAATTTTTAAAAAGGAGTAATTATTTTGATCTTAATGAAAGATATCGTACGTGACGGTGATCCCGTCTTACGTCAAGTTGCCAAGCCTTTAACATTTCCACTTAGTGATCACTATAAAAAATTAGCTGATGATATGATGCAATACTTAATTGATTCACAAGATCCTAAGATTGCTGAAAAGCACCAATTAAGAGCAGGCGTTGGCCTAGCCGCACCTCAAGTAGGTGAAGGTGTACAAATGGCTGCACTTTTAGTTCCTGATGATCAAGGCAAAATTATCTTTAAAGAAGTTTATGTTAACCCAGAGATTGTCTCTGAATCTGTTCGTCAAGCTTGTCTTAGCGAAGGTGAAGGTTGCCTTAGTGTTGATGAAGTTATTAATGGTTACGTTCCCCGCCCTGATAAATTAACCATTCATTACTACACCGTTGACGGTGAAGAAAAAACCATTCGCTTAAAGGATTACCCAGCAATTGTTTCTTCTCATGAAATTGATCACTTAAATGGTCACTTGTTCTATGACCGCATTAATAAGCAGGATCCATTCGCACTTAAAGAAGATACAGTCGTAATTTCTTAATTGTTATTTAACCAAAACAAAAGCCTGCAGATGCAGGCTTTTTTGTATAAAAAAAGTCACTGGTTAACTAGGCCAGTGACTCATACATTGGGAATTAAGAAGATTGAAGAGACTTCTTATAACGAGCAAATGAATTTATTAATCATTTACTACATGATTATCGTACAACTGATGTTATTTTACGTCAATAACATTGACCAAATTTAATCGGTAAAAATCAAAAGAAACATAATTATATACTTAACTTTATAATTATGATAAAATTTTTATAGCTATTGAGTAATTTTTACTCTACATTGAACGTTTATACATTAATAAGGAGAATCATTTATGATCTACAAAGTTTTGTATCAAAAAAACAAGATTGTCAATCCTCGTAGAGAAACTACACAAACTCTTTACATGGAAGCAGACAACATGGTCGAAGCAAGAAGTATGGTTGAGGACAATACCCCCTATAACATTGAACTCATCCAAGAATTAACTGGTAATTCGTTAACTTACGAAAAAGAACATGCTGACTTTAAGTTAACAACGTTCGACAAGAAGTAATAAAGAGTGCGAATTAAAAATAATGAAGTAGCCGTTTATGCAATCGGGGGTTTGCATGAAATCGGCAAAAATATGTATTGTGTTCAGTATCAGGATGAAATTATCATCATGGACTGTGGTATTAAATTCCCCGAAGATGACCTATTAGGTATTAATTACGTTATTTCAGACTATTCTTACCTAATCAAGAATCGTAAGAAAATCAAAGCTCTTGTGGTTAGTCACGGACATGAAGACCATATCGGTGGTATTCCATTTTTGTTAGAAAAAATTCCTGAAATTCCTGTCTATGCGACACCATTTGCCCTTTCATTAATTAGAGGCAAATTGGAAGAACACGGAATTTTAAAGACAACTGAACTACACGAAGAGCATGAGGATACTGTTTTGAAGTTTAAGAAACTTTCCGTTTCTTTCTTTAGAACTACTCACTCTATTCCTGATACTTTAGGTATTGCCGTTCATACACCACTCGGTGCCGTTGTCTTTACTGGTGACTTTAAGTTTGACTTAACACCAGTAATGGATCAACCTGCACCAGATTTTCAAAAGATGGCTCAATTAGGCAATGAAGGTGTACTTGCTCTTCTCTCAGATTCAACTAATGCTGAAGTAACACAATTTACTAAGTCTGAACGATTTGTAGCTAAGTCACTACATAATATCATCACTGGAATCCACGGTAGAATTATTTTTGCCACTTTTGCATCTAATCTTTATCGTGTATCAACTGCTATTCAAGCTGCAATTGATACCGGTAGAAAGGTTGCAATTTTTGGACGTAGTATGGAAAATGGCGTTGATAATGGGGTCGACTTGGGCTACTTAAATTTGCCTAAGGATCTAATTGTTGACGCAGATGAGATCAACAAACTACCACCTGAAAAAGTAATGATTTTATGTACTGGTTCTCAAGGTGAACCATTAGCCGCTTTATCGCGAATTGCTAATGGTACTCACCGTCAAATCAGCTTACAACCTGGTGATACAGTCATCTTCTCCTCTAACCCAATTCCAGGTAACACATTAAGTGTTAACCACTTAATCAATAAGTTAATGGAAGGCGGAGCCGATGTTATTCACGGAAGAGTAAATAACGTTCATACTTCCGGACACGGCGGCCAAGAAGAGTTAAAGATGATGGTTCGCTTAGTTAAGCCTAAGTACATGATTCCTGTTCATGGTGAGTACAGAATGCAGGTTATTCACACCCAGCTTGCTCAACAAGCCGGTGTACCCGCTGAAAACACTTTTGTTTTATCTAATGGTGAAGTTGTCTGCTTTGGCCCTGATGGCGCTAGAATCGCAGGACATATTCCTGCAGGTGACGTTTACGTTGATACTTCTGGTACTGCAGACGTTGGCAACGTTGTTGTT
Organism: Lactobacillus sp. UMNPBX1; assembly: GCF_002554085.1. NCBI lineage: Bacteria > Bacillati > Bacillota > Bacilli > Lactobacillales > Lactobacillaceae > Lactobacillus > Lactobacillus sp. UMNPBX1. Next base: position 1,356 of record NZ_PCZI01000019.1, on the reverse strand, counting down.
CATGATCGTCAAATTCTTTCTGAAGAAGGTTTAGTTGTTGCAGTTGCTACAGTTGATTATAAGCACAAGCGAGTCTTAGCTGGTCCTGATATTCTCAGTCGCGGATTTGTCTACATGCGTGAATCAACTGAGTTAATTAGTCAAGCGCAAAAGCATGTTTATCATGTGCTTAGAAATGAAATGGCTAAATCAAATAGACCAAAAGAAAGTGACATTAAAAAGGCGATCACCGAAAATCTTTCAGACTTCTTGTATTCCAAGACTGAACGACGGCCTATGATTTTACCAATCATTATCGAAAAGAAATAGTAAAAAAGACTCCTTAGGGAGTCTTTTATTTTAGAAAATGAACAATATGCATAAAAAAATTAAAGTTCAGTTATTAGTTAATGAGGTCGCTGGGAATGGCAATGCTATTAAAGCTGATAAAGAATTACAAGATATACTAAAAGAAATGAATATTCCTTTTAAGCGACAAAAAAGTCATTATCCTGGAGAATTAGTCGTTCTAGCACAAAATTACGCTAATTTACATCTCTCTTCTGAACATGTTTTAATCGTAGTTGGTGGAGATGGCTCCTTTAATGAAGTTTTAAATGGAATAAAGACTTCTAATTATCCTGAGACAGCTATTACTTATTTGCCTGCAGGAACAGGCAACGATTTTGCCCGTGGTGCTGGATTAACCGCAGATCCCAGGCAATTAATCAACAATTTGCTCCGAGATCCTGAACCGGAACAAGTTGATTGTGGTTTTTTCATATCAAATATTAAACAAATTCCTAAGGGTTACTTTGTTAATAATTTCGGTATTGGTTTTGATGCCTTTGTTGTTCATCAGAGTAATCATGAGCAATTAAAAAAACACCTCAATCACTTCAATTCTGGAAATATGATTTATGGCCTAAATATAATCAAGGCACTAATTAAGCAGGATACCTTTACAGTGACTGTTAAAACTAAAAACGAAACTCTTCGTTACGGAGATGCATACTTTGTCACTACTACTAACCATCCCTACTTTGGCGGTGGTTTTGCTATTTTGCCAAAAGCGGACATTTACAGTCACCATCTTGATACAGTAATTGTTGAAAAACCAAGTTTACGCAAGTTTCTCTGGCTTTTTGGTAAGCTGATCAAAGATGGTTCACACGTTAATGCACCAGAATTTCATTATATTGAAGCTAAAGAAATCCTAGTTCAAACCAATAAAAGTGAATATGCTCAAATTGATGGTGAAGATATTGAAAAGCAGCCCTTCAAAGTAACATTTAAAGTTGATCATTTTAATTTATTAAAATGGCGGATTGTAAAATCAAATTGAACACTTCGTTCAAATATTAAAAAAAGTCCATT
>NZ_PCZI01000018.1:0-38446 GCF_002554085.1 Lactobacillus sp. UMNPBX1 | reverse complement strand
CCTTACATGTCTGTTTTTAAGCTCTCGTCGCATCTCTCGAAGCGACTTTATTAATTTACCTTATTTTCTCTGCTTTGGCAAGTCTTGCTCTTCGTTCGGGTTCTTCACGATACACTAGGTAGTGTTGTAATATATTCTCCTTTATCTTTGCATTAAATTAAAAAGTATTTTATTCTCTCAAATCTAATTATTCGAAAATTGTGGGTTTTCATCCCTGAAACCATGCAAAATTAATTTAAATTTTTTTACTTTTTTTGCAAAATCACGTAAATATTCTACTATTCAAATCAAAATTCCATTGCAATGATCAATTTCATGCTGAATCGTTTCAGCTATAAAGTCACCAAAAGTTTGCGTTACTGTTTCTAACTCCATATTCTGATAAGTAACAGTAATTTCTTCATAGCGCTGAACATTACGCTCGCCTTCTAGTGACAGACATCCCTCACTAGCAAGATACATCTGCTTTTTTTGAATAATACGCGGATTCAGCATTACAAATGGAAGCGGGCCAGCATAAAACGCAATAATTTGTTTAGTCTGACCAATCATATTTGCAGCCAGCCCCGCAGCTTTCCCACGATTAGCTAGTAGCGTATCACGCAAGTTTATCGCAACTTGTAAATCATTTTTGCCAGCTAAATCAGATTTTTGTCTTAAAAATAGCTGATCGTGAATTATTTTTTGTGCAGTCATTTTTTCTTCCTTTATCATTATTATTTCTATTCATTATAATTGAAAACGAGGTGAATAAATATTGAATAATCAAGCAAGTTTTAAACTCTCTCCTTACCATCAGCTCAACCAAGAGCAATCACTTCTCGTACAAAAAATTTTACATTTTTCGATTACACATTGCAGCAATAAAAATCATCCTGCTGTTTTCACTATTTATGGTGAAGCAGGTACTGGTAAAAGTGTAGTGCTTTCTGCCCTTTTTGATCAGTTGCAAAAATTAAACCACCAAACAGGCAGCCAACTGTATAAAACTCAAAACTACTTTTTAGTAAATCACCCTGAACTGCTAAAAGTCTATAAGCAGATTGCTGGGCCGATTAAAGAACTATATAAGAAAAATTATATGCGGCCAACTTCATTTATTAATCAGATGGACAAAAAACAAACCAGTGCTGATGTTGTCGTCATTGATGAAGCACACTTGCTCTTATCTCAGCCTGATCACTACAACAACTTTTATCACGATAACCAATTAGAGGAGGTTATTAAGCGGTCAAAAGTTGTCATTTTGGTATTTGATGAAAACCAAGTTTTACGAATGAAAAGCTTCTGGACACGTAAGCGACTTGAAGCAATTACTCATCATTATCCCCACGAAGACTATCAACTACATCATCAATTTAGAATGATGGCACCAGATAGTCTAATAGAATGGTTTAACTTTTTTACACATAATAAATTAATGTCCTTAAAAAAAGAAATGTGGCACAACTACGACTTTCGTATTTTTACTGATGCAGAAAAAATGCGGCAAGAAATCGTCAAGAGAAATCAAACAGACGGCCTGGCAAGAATTCTTTCAACTTCCGGCTATCCATCTACTCTTGATGGTGGCAAACATTACATTAAAGAAGGGAAATTCATGCTGCCATGGGATCAATACAACTACACATCAACTCCTTGGGCAGAAATTCCTACAACAATCAATGAAGTTGGTTCTATCTATACTTGCCAAGGTTTTGACCTAAATTATGCTGGCATCATTATCGGTCCACCAATCAGCCTGATTCCCGGCACCAATCAACTTAAAGTTAATTTAGACAAAATTACAGATGTTGAGATGTTCAAAAAGCGTAATGATCTAACCAACTCAAAAGAAAAAATAGAATATGAAGAGAAGATGGTCATGAATTCACTCAACGTTCTATTCAAGCGAGGAATCCGCGGTACCTATTTATACGCTCATGATCCCGCACTCAGAGCAAAATTAGCCGCACTTTTTCAACAAGCTAGCTAAAAATACGTCTTTTCACCAAAATAATAGTTTGTCCGATGCAAAGAACGCGCTAAAATGTAAACAAACCACTTTTTAAGGAAGGCCTTTTAAATTTTGAAAAAATCAATTATTGGACTAGCTACCGCTGCGCTGCTAACGACAGTTCCTGCATTTGCGATCACTGAACCACCACAAGTTCAAGCCAGTTCATACTCTAAAACCGAAATGCGAAATTTTGTCCGCAATACTTTGGCTCAAAACAATACTCGCGGTAGTATCGTCATTATCAAAAACGGTCAGCCGCAACAAATCAGCTATGGCTACGCTTGGTACGGTAAAAAAGTTGGCAATGGGAACGACAACGTAGTTTATCCAACTGCTTCTTTGCAAAAAGTTGTTACAGCAGCAATGATAATTCAGCTGATGAATGAAAACTGGCACACTAGTCAAAAATTTACGCAAAACACCAAAATTTCACGTTGGTACCCTAATCTTAAAAACGCCGATAATATTACTATTGGACAGTTAATGACCCATACTTCTGGCATTCAAGCAACCAATACTGAATTGGATCGCGGAAAAGTTTTAAGTGAGAATGACGCCATCAATTGGGCTATTGATAATACTAATAACGGCACTCAAGGGACACCAGGAACCTACTTCTACAATAATACCAACTATCTTTTATTAGCCGGAATTATTATTAAAATCAGCGGACAATCCTACGAAAACAATTTCAATAATCGCATCATTAACAAATTAGGGCTTGCTAATACATTCCTTTATCAGGATATTCCTAGTTGGAAAACCGATCCTATCTCTTACGTCTGGAATAATGGTAAAAATTACCAAGACGCTGAATACGTTAAAAAGACTCTTGCCTCCCAGCTTCCAGGCGCAGGCAATATGTTCACTACCCCAATGGATTATTACAAGATCCAGCTTGGCTTAACCAATGGTAGTATCTTAAGCAAATCCGATTTCTATTACTTAACTCATCTTAAAAGTGCAACCACTAATTATTCTGGAGGGCTTCATTTAGATGATGACCATACTAAATCTGCTTATGGTAGCTTAAGCAACACTCATTTTGGTAATTGGATCAAAATGACTACAGATAATCGATATGGAATAATTATGTTTTTAAACCAGGTTAGCGGTGATGAAACTGCTCAGAAAAATATCGGGACTAAGATTCTAGATCACATCAAGCCTAGAATGTTTGATAAGGATAATAACCAAGATGACCAAGATCTAATTAATATTAGCGGCAATTAAAAAAGCTTTTCCTAAGCGGAAAGGCTTTTTTTGGTCTATTCAAATAATAACTCATGCATTGACTCACTCAGTGGATGTTTCAACATTAAGTTCATCCCTACAGCTGGCTTTTTCTTAACACCGAGCAATTCTTCGCGAACAGAATCAGCTTGAATCTTTGCCTTGCCTAAATAAAAGAACTGCTTACCATCTGCATCGCTTCTTTTAACAAATATATGCAAATTCATCCCTCGCGTATTAAGCAAACGCTGTACCTCATCAGAATCTAAATGCCGTGGCACCCGAGTATACCAGCGCAAACTGCGCCCATCAGCCAATGTATTACGATACAGAGCATTCCGCTTTTCATGATCATCTTTATGATAAGTGATGAAGATTGGTGTGTCCTGCTCACCAACACGATAGCCATACATCGGGGCCGAAACATCCTTAGGCCAGTTCAAGAGTCGACAAGCGTCCTTACGATCATATTGCTGATATAAAGTAAATTGACGCTGATTATCATATTCCTGATTTAAGGCCAAACCAGTTTTAATAGCATCAACAAATAAATTCTTAAAATCATGTTGATCTAGGGCAGAACGTAGAGAACCATTCAATTGATAGTCAAATAAATTGCTACGTTCAACTAACGGCAATTTACCATATTGTGCTTTTTTGGTAGTCTTTCCCTGCTTAATATCAAAAAAATCTAGCGATAAAATCGCATCAACAGAAGCTAACAATTCATCATTTACATAAGCATGGTGTCGTTTCAATTGAGCTAGATAATCTTCTTGCTTAACAATATCTTGTTCAAGTAGCATCTCTAACAAAAGTAACTCGTGAATTCTTTTACCATTAAGTAATTCCTTAGTCACAAAAGACAGCACTTCATTTTCATATTTTGATAAATTAACGTCTTCGCCCATTTTACCCAAAAAGTCAGCATAGCTTGCCAAGCCATGATTTTGTGCAAAAACAATCGGTGCAACTGAGCCATATTGATAAAAATCAAATAGTAGCGGTACACGCCCTAGTTTGTTCTTGAGATCATGGTAACTCTGCCGCAATTCACGCATCCCATCAAGCTTGACACTATCAAGCGAAGCCAAAATTTTTTCACTGGCAATTTTACTAAAGTTAATCGTTGAAACATCAATAAAGCTTGGCAGACGCGTTTCTCGTTTAGCTTGATCTTTGCTTCGAGAAGTATCCTGATTCAGTGCCAACGGAATTATGTAATTGTTTTTATAATTGCCAATAAAATCTAGCACAACGGTAAAATCTTTGCCAGGATATTTACGAAGCCCCCGGCCTAACTGCTGTATAAACACTATGCTCGACTGTGTGTTGCGTAACATTACAATTTGATTCAAGGCAGGGATGTCGATTCCTTCGTTAAACAAGTCAACCGCTACAATATACTCAATCTCACCTTTAACTAAAGACGCAACCACTTCATTACGTCTTTTTTCATTATCCTCATTGGTCAATGCTACAGCGGGATGTCCTTTTTGACTAAAAAGCCGAGCTAATTCACGTGCTTCATCCTGTCGACTGCAGAAAACCAAGCCTTTAGCCTTTGTTCCACAATAGCCGTAATAGTCTAATTCCTTTAAAACATAGTCTACTCGAGATGTAGAAGCTAGGTAGCGTAAATCTGTTGTTTCATCAATCGCTACTCCGTCTGCTTCATAATCCTGGACACCCACATAATGAAATGGCGCCAGCATCTTTTCTTCCAGTGCATCCCGCAAACGAATTTCATATGCCAAATTGTAGTCAAAAATCTGGTAAACATTTTGCTCATCCATTCGTTCAGGCGTAGCCGTCATTCCTAACCAAAAATTGGGCTTAAAATAATGTAAAAGGCGCTGATACGAAGGTGCAGCTGCCCTATGTGCTTCATCAATCAAGATATAATCAAATTCGTCGCTATTAAAATTAGCCAGCATCTCAGGTTGACTTATCGTTTGTACCGTCGCAAATAAATACTTGGCCTGTAAATTGTGCCTATTTCCCGTTAATAAGCCATAATCCGATCTTGGTCCACCGATTACACGATAAAAACTTTCTAATGACTTTTTAGCAATTTGCTCACGATGCACAATGTATAAAAAACGCCGCGGCTGATATTTCTTAACGGCAAAAGCACCTAAATAAGTTTTCCCCGTTCCCGTGGCTGACACTACTAGCCCTCGTTTTTCACCACTTGCAACTAGTGCTTCTATCTGTTTTAAAGCCGCTTTTTGCATTTTATTTGGTAAAATTTTTGTCTGATGCCGATCAGTAGCAACTCGCTCAGGCTTTACCCAATTTTTACGATAATCTGTTAGCCAGGCTGAATTTAAAACAAAACTATCCTGTTTTAAATCTGCAATTTTATCCACTAATTGAGCTGTTAAATCTGCTTGCTTTTTTGAACTTACTTTCAAAGCCCACTCATAGTTAGCCAGCAGAGCTGAACGTGTAAAATTAGCACTGCCAATAATCACAGTTTGATAGTTTTCATGATCAAATAAATATCCTTTAGTATGGAAACCTGCCTTATTAGCAATACGAACTTCTAAATTAGGAATCTTTTGTAATTCCGTAAAAACACGCGGATTGTTAAAACCCAAGTAATCACCAGTAATAATCGTGCCACTAATTCCATTTTTCGCTAAATCTGCCATTATCACCTTAAACGGAACTAGCATGTCTTGCGTAATAAACGCAATCGCCCAAGTAAAGGACTTGCAACTATACAATTCCTGGCGCAAAGTCTGCCAGATTCTCTCTTGCTGATTATTAGCTAATATTTTAGGACCTAATTCTTCACTTCCTAAATAATTTTGATCAACAAAACCATTTAATATTGCATCCCTCATCGCATCCGCCATTTTATTCACCTCTCTCAAATTCTACTAAAAAAGCATCCGTCTTGAAAAACGAATGCTTCTTAATTCTATTGTGATTGCCATTTTTCATGCCAGCGATACAAAATAAGTGGCAAAATCGACACAATGGCACACATGCCGATTAAGGTCCAAACATAAACGTGACGCAAATTGCTTGGCGTGCCTTGTGCTGGAACAAAAGTTACAAAGAAAGCTATAACCGTGATGATTAATGCAAGCACCGCAATTGCAATACTCAAATTAGGGTTCTTGCTCATGTAATACATACGGTGATAATCTTCATGCTTTCTTTTCAAAACCATGTAAGCAATCAACATAATCATATAAACCATGAGATATTGCGCCGTCGTTGCGGCCAATGAAACGTTAAACGCAAAATCTGCATCGGCACCACTGGTAAAAGTAATCAATAATGCAGAAATGGTAACGATACTTGATTGTAAAACCATAATTCTTAATGGCACGCCGTGCTTAGTGGTTTTAGCAAAAAACTTAGGCATATAGCCCTCTTTAGCCGCTTCATACATTCCCTGATTAGGACCAGCAATCCAGTTGCCTAGCTCACCAATAATACCGCAGGCTAACATTATACCCACAATTTTTTGCAACAGATCACCAGGTAGCCCGATTGACGTTAACAGCTTGCCATAGGTATAAACAAAGCCTGTACTGTTCTCTATTTGATCCTTAGGCACAGTCATTCCAATTGCCATACTACCTAGCAAGTCGAAGCAGATTGCAGTAACGGCTAAGCCAAGCATAACTTTTGAGTATGACTTGATGTGGTCCAAGTTTTTAACGTGCGGTGCAGAAGCTTCCCCACCACAAAAGGCCAACATAAATGGGACAAAGGCAACTAATGTATTACCATTCAATTTATGTGGAATTACAGTATTCCAGTTAATCGTCATATGCAAGGGATGCCCCTGAATCACATATACGAAGAATGAAATAATCAATAAAATTACTGGTGTCGCAATCCCCAGAATAAACAGCCATTCAGCGATTCGACCAATCTTTCTAACACCAATTACCTGAATCGCTGTTGCTCCCCACAGAATAACCATCATTAAAATGAAGCGTACGATTGGCGTGGTGTTGAACCAAGGTGTCCCAAATGTGATAGACAATGCCCCAATGATCACATACATCATCGTATCCATACCAACAGTAATATGAATCCATTGATAAAACATTGCTGTCCAGCCTGTTTTGTCTCCAAGAGATCCTTTCACCCAAGTGAAGATTCCGCCTTTTTCCCAGCCATCAATTGAGGCCATTTCTCCAGCCATTTGCGTAATCGGGATAAACCAAGCGATTCCAGCAATTATCAAGTAAAACAGTGCCGTTGCTCCAGTTTTACCAAATGGTGCGAGTTCATCAACGGAAATAACCATTGAACTAGTCATCGCGAATAGCTTAAATGCTGTCAGACGATTGTACTTCAGATCCTGCTCCAAAGCCCAATCTTCTTTTTTCTCGTTATTCAAAGAATTTCAACCCCTACTTCTTTTTCAAAATAAAAACATTTCAAAAAGAAATTATACTAGGGCTTGCTTCAATTTAAAGATTTATTTCAAGCAAAATTGGGCAGTGGTCTGCTCGTTTGCCCGTATCGATCATCTCTGAGCGGACCACCTTATCAGCAATGCGATTGCTTACTAGCCAATAATCAATTCTCCAGCCAGAGTTGTTAGCCTTAGCGGTTCTGACACGTTGAGCCCACCAAGAATATACGCCAATAATCTCACCATGAACTTTTCTAAAGGTATCGGTAAAGCCAGCATTGAGCAAATTGGTAAAGTCGACTCTTTCTTCATCAGTAAAGCCAGCTGAGTGATGATTATTTTCGGGATGTTTTAAGTCAATTTCTGTGTGAGCACAATTATAATCGCCACTTGCCAAAACTGGCTTTTTTTCATCTAATTTTTGCAGATATTCAATATACTTTTGGTCCCAAACTTGACGTTCAGCTAGTCGCTTTAAACCACTGCCTGAATTTGGCGTATAAACCTGGGTGACAAAGTATTTATCAAATTCCAGTGTGATTATCCGTCCCTCATGATCCATCGGCTCAGGGGCGCCAATAATCGGCTCAGACACTGCAGGAGTTAATCCTTTCTTATAAAGATACATTGTACCAGCATAGCCTTTTCTAGCTGGTTCTTCTGAAGAGCGCCAAACATAGTCATACTCAGGGAACTTTTCAGCCAACACTTCTTTATGTTTTTTAGTTGGCCCAGTTGCACGCAGCTTAGTTTCTTGAATCGCAATAATATCTGGATTGGCATCATGAATTTTAGTTAAAACTTGCCGCGTTTCTTCCGCCCTAGCTGAAGTACCAGTCAGAGCTGCATTTAATGAATCGATATTCCATGAAATTAAGATCATTTTTCTTCCCCTTTGTTTTAGTTCTCAAGTTTAATTATAACGAAAAAAAGAAAAAGGACTGATTTAGATGACTTTTCTAAACCAGCCCTTTTAAGGGAGTTGTGTTGAATGAGAATAACGAGATTTTTTTACATTAGCCTACTCATCACTAATGTTGCGAAGATAAATTATCAAGATTAACAAAAGATTCAACGCAAGAGATGTTGCAGGGGGTCTTGACTCTTTACCTTCGCAAAAAGGGGATGGACTTATTATCAATCTTAACTTTCGCGGTTGCATAGGGAACAACCAGCAAAAAGCAATACCCAATGTATGAATTAATAAAGGCCCAATAGGATGTATTAATAAGGAATTAGAAGATTTGTTACCTTCTTACAATTCATCTCTATTTGATGCGTTGTATTTTTGTTATGAGTATATAATATCAGCTTTATGACAATGCGTCACTATTTGCTTTTTGTCTTTAGAAATCCTTAAACTTTTAGACAAAAAAGCAAGCTAGCTCCTATTTGAGTAAACTTGCTTCTTAGTAAACAGAAATTAGATATTACAAATTAAGATCTATGCTTCTTGCTATCTGCTAATCCTAATAAGCTTCCAGCAGCTGCAATAGCTACACCGATAGCAGTCAAAGCAACGTTATCCTTCTTCCCCGTTTGTGGCAAAGTAGATTTTTGCTCACTAGCTACTGTCTTCTTGCCACCATTATCCTTTGCTGGTGTCTTAGTAGCATGAGGAGTTGGTGCAGGAGTATCATCATTAGTATTTGAAGTTGGTGTTGTTGGCTTCTGCTCTGGCTTTACAGGCGGGGTAACTGGGGTTGCTGGATTATCGCCTGGATCCACTGGTGGAGTAACTGGGGTATCTGGAGTACCAGGATTATTAGCCTTATAGTTAATTACTACTTTAGTATTTGGAGTATCTGGAGTAGTTTTCCAAGTGTAAGTCGTGTCAGGAATCTTGTCCTTGATATCGTTAGAGTTAGTAACTACAGTACTTGGGTCTGGAACCTTGTCACCCTTTGGTACGTAGATAACGTCTGGTACATTTGGTGCAATGACAGTTACAGGAACAGTTGCGGTACTCTTAGTACCGTCTGGGTAAGTCTTGTCTTTGATTTGAAACATTATCAGCTTCTTTGACTGCATCTACATCTATCTTTTCACTACTCTGTTTTTGAACAACTGAGCTGGTTTGCTCAGCATCTCTACTTAAATCATCTGCATGACCAGCATGACCATCAAAAAACATAAAGGTGGTCCCGATTATTACAGAAGCAACACCAATTGTCAGCTTTCTTAGGCTGAAATGCTGTTGGCTTTCTCCTTTAAAATGCATATTCAATTTTCCTCCGCTATGTTTGTTTCTCTACTTAAAGTCCATTATATAACCTGGGTTATATAACGAAAATGTGTCTCTTATACAAATCCATATACTACCTTTCACTAATATTGCCATATACAAAAATAATTTTCATATCTATGGGATTGAGATTAGGTAACAGTTAATAATAGTTGCAATTTTTAGGCTGTAAACTTTTTTTGAAAAAATTGCAACTTTTTTGCTCAGAGTAAAACTTGACTTTTATTTTTCTTAAAATCTATACAAAAAAATGGTTCTTTTGTGTTTTGTTGAGCAAGTAAAAGCGTATAATGAGGACTGGTCATACTAATAAATTTTACGGAGGTTAAATTTATGACAAAGATTTTTGCTTACGCTATTCGTAAAGACGAAGAACCATTCTTAAACGAATGGAAGGATGCTCACAAGGATATCGATGTAGATTACACTGATAAGCTTTTGACTCCTGAAACTGCTAAGTTAGCTAAGGGTGCTGACGGTGTTGTTGTTTACCAACAATTAGACTACACCCCAGAAACTCTTCAAGCATTGGCAGACGCTGGCGTAACTAAGATGTCATTACGTAACGTTGGTGTCGACAACATCGACATGGACAAGGCTAAGGAACTTGGCTTTGAAATTACTAACGTTCCTGTATACTCTCCTGACGCTATTGCTGAACATGCTGCTATTCAAGCTGCACGTGTATTACGTCAAGACAAGCGTATGGACGAAAAGATGGCTAAGCGCGACTTACGTTGGGCACCTACTATTGGTCGTGAAGTTCGTGACCAAGTTGTTGGTGTTGTAGGTACTGGTCACATTGGTCAAGTATTTATGAGAATTATGGAAGGTTTCGGCGCAAAGGTTATTGCTTACGATATCTTCAAGAACCCAGAACTCGAAAAGAAGGGTTACTACGTTGACTCACTTGACGACTTGTACAAGCAAGCTGATGTAATTTCACTTCACGTACCAGATGTTCCAGCAAATGTACACATGATCAATGACGAATCAATTGCCAAGATGAAAGATGGCGTTGTAATTGTAAACTGCTCACGTGGTCCACTTGTTGACACTGACGCTGTAATCCGTGGTTTGGACTCAGGTAAGATCTTCGGCTTCGTTATGGATACTTACGAAGACGAAGTTGGTGTATTTAACGAAGACTGGGAAGGTAAAGAATTCCCAGACAAGCGTTTGGCAGACTTAATTGATCGTCCAAACGTATTGGTAACTCCACACACCGCCTTCTACACCACCCACGCCGTACGTAACATGGTTGTTAAGGCATTCGACAACAACTTGAAGATGATCAATGGCGAAAAGCCAGATTCTCCAGTTGCTTTGGACAAGAACAAGTTTTAATTAACCTAAATTAAGACAAACTAAAAGACTTGGGAAAAATTACTTCTCAAGTCTTTTTTTGTACTATTTTTTATTAAATTGATCCTAATTGGAAAAATATTGGTATAATTGGAAAACAAAAAATGAGAATAGGATAAATAAAATGTTAAAAAAGAAATCATATTTTTTCTCGCGTGCCGTTGGCGGACTAGCTAATTCCCTCTTCAGCATGGTCTTTATCTGGTGGCTGCAAACTTCCACCAAAAGTTCCTTTGTCGTCGGAATTGCGGAAGCCATCTTTTCCACCACTGCAGCCTTATCAATATTCTACGGCCCCATTATCGATCATTATTCATTCAAAAGGACAAGTTACTATTCAATTTTTGTTCAAACTGTTTTCCTATTTGCCACAACAATTGCGGTTTACCAACTTAGCAAAAGTTATATTTTGGCATTAATCTGCGCAGGAATAGTATCTGTCTGCGATGAATTTTTTAATCCAGCTGATCGGGCTATTTTAAAAGAGACAACTGCTAATGAGCAAGAATTAAATAATTTAATTTCTAAAGTTAGCAACATCGACCAGCTTGTGAATGTAGCGGGAACTGCTCTTTCTGGATTTTTATTAACTTTTTTAATTTCAGCTAATGTAATGTTGATCTGCAGTCTACTGAGCCTAATCAGTTTTGTTTTTCTGTTTTACGCTTTAAAAGAAATTAAAGATAGACCTAAAGTCAAAAAAGCAGAGGCAAAATACCTCAATCAAATCCTTAATGGCTACAAATTTATCAAAACAAATTATTTCTTAAGTCATTACCTCTGGTCCTCAATCCTGTATTCTTTTGTGACGCCAGCAATGGCCATTCTGTTGCCAAGAATTGCTCAACAAAATGGTCAAGCGGGACTATACAGTATGTTCTATATCAGTTTTATGATTGGCTTTGTAATAGGTGCAACTATTGCAGGAAGATTATCCGTACGGGTAAAAACAATTGGTTTTACTTGGATAGCTAGTGCAGTACCATTACTTTTGATAATTTTCTTCAGTAACAATTGGTTGATATTCACAGGACTAATTTTCTTATTTGGGCTAATGACGAGTATTCACAATATTTTGGCAGAATCATTGATTCAGATTACTGCGGACGATGAAATATTAGGCAGAGTGCTAACTACTATTCGTACCAGTACCTCTATTGGTGGACCGATTAGTTCAATTGTTGCCGGAATTTTGTTAGACAGCTCTGGTGAAACAGTTTTAATTTTAGCTTGCGGGACAATTATTCTGATAAGCGGACTTAATATTTTCAGAGCGGTTAATGAAGCAAATTAAAAGACTTGGGAAAATTAATTCTCAAGTCTTTTTTGCATATGTGTGTCGGGCATGGCATTTATCTAGTTCAATGAAAGTTTGAATCACGGGTAGTTGTCGCCAAGTGTAGTGAACCACAAGCCGGTAGCGATGACGCTATGGGTGAAGGAAGTGGCTAGCAAGTTTTCTGAGCCTACGTATAAAAACCTGGTCATACCAAGTCGAAGTCCTAAAGACAACCGTAAAGCCAAGCTTTACGACAAAATTAGAGAGCTTCTCTGCCGTAAGAAAGCAGCTGCCCAGCCTTTATCACTAGTCTTTACCAAGGTAAATCAAGTGGTCAGAGGCTGGATCAACTACTTTAAAATTGGTGGTATGAAAAGCTTTCTAATTAAATTTAGTCAATGGCTGCGTCATAAAGTACGGGTGGTAATCATTAAACAATGGAAACTACCAAAACGAATATACACTAACTTAATGCGGATAAACAAGGTATTAAAGTGCAACTTTAGTGATGAAGATATTCATAAAACAGCTAACACACGACTGGGTTGGTATAAGCGCAGTACAGGGCATGTCATTAACTTTTTGCTTAGCCCAAAAGTATTGGGCATAAGCAAAGCGGATCGCCCAGGTTTGGTCGATCCGCTGAAATACTATTTAATTCGTAAAGAATTACAAATGTAGCGCCGGATACGGAACCGTACGTCCGGTGCAATGAGAGGGGGCGAGAATTAATCTCCCTCTACTCTATTACAGTAATGAACTTTTCACCCCTGCAATAACAGTATTCTCAACATATAATCTGCAAATACTATCTTGCACGACTACGCCGAAATAAAGCGGGGACATGTTTGTCAACTTAATCACTTCGTATCCCCCTCACATTATATAGTTGTCTCTAGCGAAAAAAGAAGCCTTACCATCATAACTGGTAAAGCTTCTTGAGTATGCTTGAATACCCTAATTACTTCGTTGCTATACTGATTATAATATAGCTTCAAAAACTTTAATTAAAAAACTTAGCATCAGAAATTTAGCAGTTTAAAACTTAGAAGCTCTTAATTTAATACTATTTCTTAATAAATTTTCGAATAATAGCATAAATATTAAAGACTGATAATGCAACAGCACTATCAATAATTTCAACCTCCCAAAAAAATTTAGTTGCTTCTGCAAAACTATCACCATAAATCATCATTCCATAACAATGATATAAATTCCAAATAGTAATTATTAAAATAATAACTATGTTTGTAATAATCATACAAAATAGCCAACTATTAAATAGTTTCTTTAGCTTACTTTTCATACTCTAATTTACCTAGACTTTATACCACAGTTAGCAACAGTCCAACCTAATGAAACCCAACCAACCCCTGGTACCAATGATCCAGCTATCTTTTCAGCAAATTGTTTTGCTAATTTTTTTCCAGCTACTTTTGCAAATGCTTTAACCATAAGACTTGCTGCTTTTTCCCAAGCATGTGACCGCAATAATTTTTTTTATTTGAGGACTGTACAATACCTTAGCATAATTTTCTGCTCCCATTATGCCATATTGTTTTAACAAACATTTGCCAAAACCTTCTGCTGAAAAAAAAGCAGACCCTACAGCATTTGAAGTCGCAACTCTCGCTCTGTTGGCAATTTAATTTCACCAGTAGCGTATGATAAAACTCCCTTAGATAATTGAACTTCATCCATATCTGGATTTGCGTCATGTGCTTATTTAAAGGCCTGAGCTAGTTTATCAATCGCTTGAGCTAGTTCTTTTTGAGTAACTTCATCATTTTCTTCAACATTCGCTTCACTAGCATAAGTTGGAGTTGCCAATACACTAGAAAAAGCTGTTCCTAATGTAACAGTTGCCAATGTAGTACACAAAATCTTTTTCAAATTCATCTTCTTTCCTCCACTAACATCTAATAAAAAATAATTTTGTTAAATGTTAGTTTATTTTATAATAGATTAAATGGCAATTACAATTTTAATGTTTTTAACATAATTGTCACTTTGAATCATCATTTTTTAAAGTCACATTCTCATTACAAAAAAATAGTGAATCAATATCTCATCAGATAATCGATTCACTATTTAATTTGAATTTTTTATTCAACATCTAAATACTTAGCCAAAATCTGCAACACACCATTGTCATCATTCGAAGGTGCCTCATACTTTGCTACCGCCTTAGCCTTCGCATTGGCGTTTTTCATCGCATAGCTATAGCCACATGCCTTAAGCATATCAATATCATTTTCGCCATCGCCAAAGGCAATCAAATCTTTTTGCGCAATGCCATAATGCTTAAGCATATCGTCTACGCCCTTGGCCTTATTAATGCCTTTATGCACCAAGTCGATTGTCATATTACCACTGCTAGTGCCGCGAATACAGTCACCATATTTTTCATTAAACCGATCCTGAATCACCTGCGCCAGTTCATCATCAGCTGTCAGACAAATCTTCAAGATCGCATCAGCTGGATCAATGTCAGTAAACTGATCGATTTCCTGAACATCACGATAATAAATTCTAATGTCGTCTTTATCCGTTTGATCCATACTCTTCAAAATATAGCAATGATGCTGTGCGCTAACCATAATGATTGCTTCAGGGTATTCTGTTTGAATAAAATGGAGCAATTTTTGTGCAATTTTATAATCAATTGCGATCAGTTTGAATACTTTGCCATCGGCTTCTAGAATTGCCCCATTTTCAGACACGTAATCTACTTCATTAGTAAATTCGTCAAAATATTCATGCGAACGAATTAGTTGGTTCCCTGTTGCACAGATAAACGGTATTTGATTAGCTTGCAATTTTCGTAAAACTTTTGCAAATAGCGCATGATCAAAAGTCTTTTTTTCGGTCAAAAAAGTGCCATCTAGATCAACCGCTACAGCTTTAAAAGGTATTTGTGTCATGTTTTATCACCTTTCTATCGTACCTTTATCTTACTATGCAAGCGATTTTCTAGCAGTATTTTGCTAATAAAATGAAATTTCTTTCATAACTAGTCAAATATTTCGTTTATTTCAAGTTGCATTTTTAATGTTTCACATGTAACAAGATAAACAATTCATGGTATCACGCTAATCTAATGGATAAATATAAGGATATTGTGCAGTCTCTGGCACCTTATCCCAAGTGACGGTGTGACCTGCACCATGTGAACAAAAGACAGAGTTAGGCGTATTCTCCAGATCAGAAACGGGATCATAATTCTTTTCCTCAATAATTTCTGCCGCATTGTGACAAGGCAAATAACCACTGACTACGCATTCAAGATTACCTTCACCATGCGTATAATTGCGCACTTCTGTCGCATAATCTTGCATTTCAGCTACCGGTGCAGAACCGGATATGACTGTTCGTTCACCAATATTTTCAGGCGTACTAAATTTTCCATTCATGCGCTGAATATCATTTAAAGCACGCCCTACCTGATCTTTTCCTATTTCTAAGCGAAAATCATACCACGGTTCGAGCAAAATAGTTTGCTGGCGCAATTTTTCTTCCATCAAGCCCTGCCGCACTGCACGATAAGTTGCTTCACGGAAATCGCCACCAACCGAATGTACAATTGAGCCTTTACCACCGATCAAGGTAATCTTCATATCTGTAATCGGCGAAGCTGTCAAAACACCAAGATGTTCTTTAGACTTCAACGCCGTCATGATTTGATGTTGCCAATTTTTAGTCAAAACTTCTAAACTGCATTTATTTTCAAAAACAATACCGCTATTACGTGGCAGTGGCTCCAGTAAAAGATGAACTTCCGCGTAGTGACGTAGCGGTTCAAAGTGGCCTACTGCTTCAATTGGTTTAGTGATTGTTTCTTGATAAAGAATACTTCCCTGTTCAAAAACAATATTCAAATCAAAACGTTCTTGCATTAACTGTTCTAAAATTTCTAATTGAATCTTTCCCATCACTTGCACGTGGATTTCTTGCAAATGTTCGGACCAAGTCACATGCAGCTGTGGATCTTCATCTTCCAAGGTTTGCAGAGCTTTTAAGCAAGCGTGAAGATCATTATCCTGGGGATTAACTTTATAGGTCAAAACTGGCTTAAGCAGTGCAGTTGGTGCATCCCCCACGCCGAATCCTTGTCCTGGATAGCTTTTACTTAAACCTGTTAAAGCTACGACATCACCAGCTTCAGCTTCAGTAATTGTGGTAAATTTTTCACCATTATACAAGCGAATCTGGTTGATCTTTTCATCACTTAATTCAGTCTTTGCTTTCAACTTACCACCCAGGATTTTGACCCAAGTTAGCCGCTCGCCATTTTTATCATGCGAAATCTTGAAGCATCTGGCCATAAAGTCTTCCGTGTGCGTTTGCTCTAGCGTCCATTGTTCAAAACCAGCTAAAAATTCTTTAATACCAGTTAATTTCAAGGCAGAGCCAAAATAAACTGGAAAAGTTTTTCTATCTATAATCTCATGTTGGACGTCATGTTCACTAATTTCACCATGATCCAAATATTTTTCTAACAGACTATCATCACAAGCAGCAACATTCTCGTAAAAGTCATCATCAATTTTTGAAAAATCGACACAGTTTTCACTTAAATTCTGTTGTAAATCTGCTAGGGCTTTTTCTTTATCTGCTCCAACGGTATCGATTTTATTAACAAAAATAAACACTGGTACATTGTTCCGCTTAAGTAAATGCCACAGAGTGCGAGTATAACTAGCTACACCATCTGTAATTGAAATAACCAAGATAGCATAATCAAGCACACTCAACGTTTCTTCAGTTTGCGCACTAAAATCAACGTGCCCCGGAGTATCTAGTAAAGTAATTTCTGAATTATTAGTTGTTAATTTAGCTTCATGAGAAAAAATGGTAATGCCACGTTTTTTCTCCAATTGATCTGTATCTAAAAATGCATCACCATTGTCGACTCTGCCTAAATTGCGCAGATTGCCTGCCGTATAAAGCAAAGCTTCAGATAAAGTTGTCTTACCCGCATCAACGTGGGCAACAATTCCTGTTGTAATTTTCTTCATTGTCTCACCTAATAAAAAAGTATCTTACTTCAAAAATAAGATACTTCTTGTGATAATTCAATTTTCTTTATTCCAAATTAAATTAAAAGTTAACCTCATCCGGATCATTAGCCAGCTTACTTGCACCGCGCAAACCATCTAACTTCTTCATGTCTTCTGGACTAATCTCAAAGTCAAAGACATCACCATTAGCCGCAATATACTTAGGATGAACTGATTTCGGCAATGGTAAAAAGCCATGTTGAAGTGACCAACGAATCAATACTTGAGCTGAAGATTTACCATAGTTTTCGGCTACTTCACCAACCACTTCATTACCTAACAAGCCACCAGTGCCTAAAGGACTGTAAGCCTCATTAAGCAAATCATATTCCTTGCTTGCGGCCGTTACTTCCGGTTGCAAATCACTCGGATTCAAGTAACTTTGGTTAACTACCGGCTTAATCTCAGCAGTCTTCATTAATTCATCCAGGTGATGCTTTCTAAAGTTGGATACACCAATTGCGCGAATCTTGCCAGCCTTCACTGCTTCTTCCATTGCTTGCCAGCTTTCAGCATTTAATTCTGCCCAATGGTCACGCATATTGGCAGGATTTGGCCAGTGAATTAAATAAAGATCAAGGTAGTCTAAATCTAATTTTTCTAGACTAGTATCAATTGCCTTTTTAGTCTTGTCATAACCATGATCGGAATTCCACAATTTAGTAGTTACAAATAATTCATGGCGGTTAACGCCACTACGTTTAATTGCTTCGCCAACACTTTCTTCATTGCCGTAAGCTGCAGCAGTATCAATGTGACGGTATCCCGCCTCAAGTGCGGCTTCAACAGATTCTCTTGCAACTTCTCCACTTGGTGTTTGCCAAGTACCAAAGCCAATTACAGGGATCTCTACACCATTATTTAGGGTATAAGTATCAGTAAGTGAATGTAATTCCATATTCTCACCTTTCTATATTTTTTGTTAAAAAAACATATTTTCAAGTCAACTTAATTCAGTCTAAAAAACATTACATGTTAATCTTAAACTAAAAAAGAAACAGAGGTGAACAAATATGCTTACTAATAGTCAGAATATAATTTTAAAAGATCAATTGACGCAAAACGATATCGATCATTTAATCAAAAAATGGGATCTAGATCCTACAATTTTCACTTACCCTAATTCTTCGATTGAGGTTGCTCGTTTTATCCCTATTGATTCTAATAAACTAAAAAATGGTCACTTATTAGTGAGTTTCGATCTATTAAGTAATAACTTGCCAATTGAACAAGAGCTAATTCCAATTTTTACAATTTTTGACCAAAATCATCTCTTTATTGGCACAACAAGAAGTCTTTCAGAATTAAAACCGCAAGAAAATATTATTGAAACAATTTTTCAAAGCCTGTGTATTCAAATTAAACACATTCGGTCAGAATTAGTAACCATCAAACAAGAAATTGATCGTTTAGATCAAGCTGCTAGAAAGACAACTAAGACCAAAGAATTAAAAAAAGTAACAGATTTAACTCGCCAGCTAGTTTACTTAAAGCATACCTTAGATGATCAAACACCTAGTCTAGAAGAATTTGGCAATTATTTAGTAGAAAACAAGCTAGCAAATCAAGCCCGCGTCAAAAGTATCATAACCAGGCAAAAACGAATTACCAAAATGATTCATGTTTATACTGACTTGCTCGATTCCATTAGCGGCCTCTTTACCGCCATGATGGACAGTCACTTGAACCATTTAATGAAATATCTAGATTCAGCTGCCCTGGTAATTGCTCTTCCCGCTTTAATCAGTGGCATTTGGGGCATGAATGTCGGCGGCTTACCAGGTAAAGAAAATGAAAACGGCTTTTGGATTTTAATAATTTTTGCCAGCTTATTAACTATTGGTTGGGGCATCTTCTTGAAGAGCAAAAAGTATAATGATTAGTACTTCTTCTCAAAATCATTCTGCATTAATTTAACAAGTTCTGGATAGGTTTCTACCTCAAAAATTGGATGCAAATTCAAAGTATTTTTCCGATGGCGATGATTGTACCAAATACTATCAAAGCCATATTTTTCTGCACCTAAAATATCCGATTGCAATCCATCCCCAAAAAAGACAGTCTCACTCGGACCAATTTCCGTACGACTGAAGAAATAATCAAAAGCATGTGGGTTAGGCTTAGAATAGTGGGCTTCTTCTGACGTAACAATTAGGTCAAAATATTTTTTCACACCAGCAAGCTCCAACCGATGATTTTGCATGAATTTTTCACCATTGCTCAAAACGGTCAGCTTATAGCCCTGCTTTTTAGCAAAAATCAAGGTGTCCTCAACCCCTGGCAATAATTGGTGTGCTTCGCCAAAGTATGAACGATATTCATCCATTGCCTTCTTGCCATCAATCTCAATACCAAAATGATCCAAAATAAAATCATGAAAAGTCATTTCACTTAATTCTTCATAAGTTAGTTCACCTTGTTCAAGCCGGCGCCAAAGTCCTTGATTATAAGAATGATACTGCCGCTGCAATTCCGCAGATAAAGGCCAGTGATGAGCGTTAAACAAGCTATGTAAGGCAAAATCTTCAGTTGCCGCAAAATCGATAATTGTGTCATCTACATCAAAAATTATTTGTTGATAGCGCAAGAGAATTCCTCCCTTCTTTCTATGACGGTTGCCAGAATAATTATTATAGCATGGTTAATCACTAGTGCTTGGGTTTATAATTTAAAGAAATATTTTTAATAGAAACAGGTATCACAATGACAATTGGTTCAGCACTCAAGCAACTTAGAACTAAACTAGGACTCACCCAAGCAGAAATGGCTGCAGGAATAATTTCTGTTTCCTTTTATTCAAAGGTAGAAAGAGACATTCACGATATTGGCACAACAGAATTAATCGAATTGCTTAACCAACACAATATTGATGTAAGTACTTTTTTCACTACTTATATCAGCCCAAAAAGCAAGCCAGATACTGATATTCTTGAGCAAATTAATACCGCTTATGAACGCGGAGATAAAAAAGAATTACTCAAAATTCAAACTAAATTAAATGCTCTGCCTAAAGATCATGTAACTGAATACTACAGACTTCAACTTCGTTTATACTTAGATGTCTACTTGCCTCAAGCTAAAAAAATTCCGCTTGACTTAAAAATGAAGCTTAAAGAATACGTTTTTCGTAATGATAACTGGGATGTATATTCTTTGCAGACCTTCCGTGAAACAATGCGTATCTATCACTTAGATGAGCTAAGCTTTTTGGTAAATGCCATCTTGGTCAAATATCCTCATCCTAACAAATTAACCACTATACTAGCAGAAAATGTTGGCGCTATTTGTGTAAACTACCTTGATAACTGTTACGAATACAATGCACCAGAGCTAATTTCTCGTCCTCTAAATTATCTACAAAGATTGCCCTATCACAAAGAGATACTTTTGGTTAAAATTCTTGGTAATTACTATCAAGCAGTTTTTGCTAAAGACCGAGCTAAGTGTGCCCAAATCTTGCAAGTCCTGAAAGATGCTGGTTGCCATGACTTAATCAAAGTTTTGCCTCGCCTTTAAATTTTCGTATACGAAAACTCAATATCTTTTACGCACATCAGATTTAAATTTTTTCATCTCATTTAATAATACTTAAAGAGGTGAGAAAAATGAGTTATTTATTCAAATACCTAAAAAAGGAACCAAAGTTAGTAATGATCGTAACCCTGCTAACAATCATTACGTCATCATTACGCGTGACGCATGCATTGATCAACGTTAGTATCTTTAATGCATTAATCAAGTTGCAAATAGATAGATTCTTTAAATACGTGGGTTTAGACATTGTTGTATTTGCAATTTTATCAATCTTTTTGATTTTATTACAAATTCAAACTACCAAAACCGTTCAGTACTTAAGCATTGATCTGCGTAAAGACATTATTAGTCAGATCGAAAAAAAGAGGATTGCTGATTTTCAGAAAAAAGATACCGGCATCTATGCATCTTGGTTGACTAACGATACTACTACAATCGAAAATCAGGGTTTCTATAATATATTGCAAGCAATTCAAATTATTACAGATCCATTATTTTCAATCATTGCTTTAGTTCAGTTTTCATGGACTTTTGTTCCGTTAATCCTGATCGTTTCGTTGTTAACTGTTTTATTACCACAGATTATTCATAAAAAGTTGGCCAACGCAGGCCTTTCTACTACAAAAGCGAATGAACGATTGTTGAATGTTATTAATGATAGCCTACGTGGGTTTACTACCTTCTCTATTTTTGGCATGGAGCGACAATTAGAAAAAAGAATTATTGGAACTGCTTTGAGTGTTGCCAACAAGAAAATCAAGCAAGAAAAGTATCAAGCTGTAGCAAATAATCTGGCTGGCTTTTCAAATATTATCGGTCAGACAGGAATTCAGGCTTGGACCGGTTTTCTAGCACTAAACAAAATCATTTCTATTGGTGTGATTGGTTCATCTGGGAACTTATCTTACAACGTTTTTAATTCGCTGGCTGTAATTGCCCCAATCTGGACAGAGATGACCGCACTAACCCCTATTTTTGAAAAGTACCACTTAGATAATAATCAAAATAGTAAACAAGAAGGATATCAGCTAACAGACTTCAAATTCAAGTCTCTAAGTACTAGAAATTTGCAAATGACTTTTGATCACAAAAGAATTTTTCAACATCCCTTAAATACTAAAATTAATACTAATGAAAAAGTTGGTATCTATGGCCAATCTGGCAGTGGTAAAAGTACACTATTAAAAATAATTTCGGGACAAATCCAGAACTATCAGGGATCAATTAGGCTTAACAACATTGAAGAAAAAGAAATTAGCTATGATTCACTTCGTCAAACTGCTATCTATATTGATCAAACGCCTTACTTGTTTGATGATACAGTTCTTTATAATTTAACATTAGGTGAAAATTTTCCTTCTGAGCAAATAAACAAAGTTTTAGAGAAAATAGATTTAGTAGATTTTGTTAATCAACTACCTCAAGGTCTTAATACCCAAATCGGTGAAGGTGGTGCCAGTTTATCTGGTGGGCAAAAACAACGATTAGCTTTAGCACGAGGGTTATTACGAAAGAAAAGCTTGTTTTTATTCGATGAAAGTACCAGCAATCTAGATAAAAAGACAGCATTAAAAGTTGAAAATGATTTTTTAAAGCAAAAAGATATTACTGTTATCTTCGTTAGTCACCAACTGCATGAAGAAAATAAAGATAGGTTTGACCAGTTATTGGAAATCTAACAAAAAATCATTTGACATCTTTCTCATAATTACTTAAAATTTAGCTAACAAATTTGAACGAAAGGAAGATTTTATCATGATTAAATTTACAGCAATCAATCGTTGGCAATTCCAGCACTAGAGTTGTTTCTGTTCGTGAAGTACAGATGCGACTCATTAAGATCGTATCTGTGCTGGTAAAATCTTCAAGAAATATTGCCCGCACGGAAAATAACGTGCGGGTTTTGTTTTAGGCATTTCCCGAAAAAAGGAAGTGCCTTTTTTGTTTGAAGGAGAAAAAGAATGAAAAGGTTAATCGGAACAATTATTGCTCTTTTTGCTTTTCTGGCAGTTGCATTTGTCAGTGAAGTAAATAAGAAAAATGCGGAAAAGAAAACGCCAACTGTCGGTATCTTGCAAACAATGAGCCATCCCGCTCTAGATCAGATCCATCGAGGCATTATTCAAGGACTTAAAGATGAAGGATATATCGAAGGAAAAAATCTTAAAATTGATTTTCAAAATGCCCAAGGTGATCAAAGTAATCTGAAATCAATGAGCGATCGCTTTAGCCAGGAAAACGCAACTGTAACTATTGGAATTGCCACTCCTGCTGTCCAATCTCTAGCTAATACTTCTGGCAACATCCCTGTAGTTATGGGCGCGGTCAGCGATCCTCTTGGAGCTCATTTAGTAAAAAGTCTAACACATCCTGGCGGTAAAATTACCGGTGTCCAGGACCGCCAGCCAATCGCCAGCCAGCTGGCCTTAATGCAAGAAATCTTACCTAAAGCCAAAAACATCGGTGTCATTTACACCTCAAGTGATGATTCATCAGCATCAGAGTACCGTGAATTCAGACGACTAGCTGAAGCAAAAGGACTTAAAGTTATCCCTTACACTATCACTTCAACCAATGATATCGAACAAGTTGCCCAAACCATGGTAGGCAAGGTTCAAGCAGTTTATGTCCCAACCGACAATACTGTAGCTAGTGGAATTGCCACCTTATTAAAGGCTACTAACAGTGCCAAGATCCCAGTTTTTCCTGCTGCCGATACTATGGTTAAAAGTGGTGGTCTCGCTACCAGGTGTGTCAGTCAATTCGACATGGGAATCTTAACTGGAAAAATGGCAGGACAAATTTTACATGGTAAAAACCCTGCTACTCTTCCCGTCAAGCGCGTAACCCATTATGAAACAGTAATCAATGAAAAAATAGCTCGTGAATTAAACATCACTATTCCGAATAGTGTAGTTCAAGCGGCACAAAAGAAAGGACGGATTATCAAATGAGCTTAATTACTTCTTCTATTGGCCAAGGTTTGCTCTGGGGCGTTCTAGCCTTAGGCCTCTACCTAACTTTTAGAATTTTAAATTTCCCAGACATGACTGTTGAGGGAACCTTCCCCTTCGGTGCCGCAATTTGTGTTAGTGCGTTAGTTCATGGCGTCAATCCTTTAGCAGCTACCATTCTTTCCTTCTTCGCTGGCATGGTCACTGGCTTAGTCACCGGCTTACTGTATACTAAAGGAAAAATCCCTGTTCTTTTAGCTGGTATTTTAACGATGACCGGTGTCTACTCAGTTAATCTTAGAATTCTAGGCAAGGCTAATGTAGGTTTACTTAACAAAAATACTTTACTAAACGGTCAGCTTTTACAAAAATTACCGATCAATTTTCCTACTATTATTGTTGGTTTGATCATTGCCATTATCGTCATTGTTTTGCTAGCAGTTTTCCTTGATACTGATCTTGGTCAAGCCTTTATTGCCACTGGTGACAACGAAAAAATGGCTCAATCACTTGGCATTAATACCGATAATATGAAAATCTTAGGTCTAATGCTCTCTAATGGCTTGATTGGCTTAGCTGGCGGCCTTTTAGCTCAAAATGGTGGTTACGCTGACGTCAATATGGGGATCGGTACTATGGTTATCGGACTAGCTGCCATCATTATTGGTGAAGTCGTTTATGGCGATTTAAGTTTAACCGCCCGCTTGGTAGCAGTTGTTATCGGTAGTATTATTTATCGCCTTATCTTACTCCTAGTCCTCCAACTTGGCTTTAGTACCAACGACTTTAAATTGATTTCCGCTATTATTCTTGCTATTTGTATGATGCTACCTTTATTTGAACAAAAATTTCGCACTCGTAAATTATTAAAGAAAGGCGTTGAAAAACCATGAGTACTATTCTTGATTTACAAAATATTACCACTACCGTTAATGCTGGTACCAATGAAGAAAAGCAAATCCTCAAAAATATTAATCTAAAACTTGAAGATGGAGATTTTGTTACTCTTTTAGGAACCAACGGTGCTGGTAAATCAACGCTACTAAATATTATCAATGGCTCTATTTTTCCTACTAGCGGAAAAATTCTGCTCAAAGACCAAGATTTAACCAATCTTTCTGAAGTAAAACGCGCTAAATATATTGCCCAAGTATTCCAAGATCCTAAAATGGGTACAGCTCCGCGAATGACTGTTGCGGAAAACTTATTACTTGCAACCAAACGAGGTGAACACCGCGGTCTGCGTTTAAGAGGCCTAGATAAACATATGCAAGAATTTAAACGCCAGGCAGCCCAACTTCCTAACGGATTAAATGAACGCTTAAATACTTTTGTGGGTAATCTTTCTGGTGGTCAACGACAAACATTAAGTTTTTTAATGGCAACAATTAAGCGCCCTGATTTGCTCTTACTAGATGAGCATACTGCGGCGTTAGATCCAAATACTAGCCGCGAATTGCTTGAACTAACTGATAAAGTTGTGCAAGAAGAGCATTTGACTTGCATCATGATCACTCACCAATTAAAAGACGCAATCAAATACGGAAACCGCACCATCATTTTAAACAATGGTAGAATCGTTTTTGATGTCAAAGGCGACGACAAAAAACGCCTAACTGAGGAGGATATTCTGCAATACTTCACAGATTAGAACGTTATTTTAGGATTATAAGTTAAGAGTGAACGACAGCTATAATATGAACACTGTGAATTTGCGGATTTTCTTATTATAATAAGAGCCGAGGTCATCGTTAAGGGACTTATACCAAAAATCTCCGCAGTTATTCAAAATGAATAGCTGTTTTTTTCTGCCCTTTTTACGAAATTCCGTAAAACGTTATTCTAGCAACATTTACCCAGCAAAAATATTTTTCTAAAAAATGTGCTTTTTTCCTTGTATTATATAACGTACGTTATATAATAAGAATTGTAAGGAATGAGGAACGAGAAGTTCCAGTAGATAAGTGATTAGAATTAGAGGTATTCATTATGTTATCAAAGAAAATGGTTAAGGTTGTTTCAGTTGTTGTTGCTTCAATGGGTTTAATGAGCGTTGGTGCTTCAGTTAGTCAAGCTGCTAGTTTTGAAGCTCCTAAGCTTGGAACTGCACAAGTTATGCCAACCGATCCTTCAATCAAGAAGGGTGACAAGATTTTTGTTACTGTTAAAGACACCAAAAATCAAAAAGTTAACGTTTTGAATGCTCAAGGTCACAAAACTACTCAAAAAGTTTCTATGGGTTCAACCTACACTGCCAAAGATGTCAAAAAGGCTGATGGCAAGAAGATCGTTAAGATCAACAAGAGCCAATGGTTGAACATTAAGGATGTTGTAAAAGACTAATTCTTCTAGATCAAAAAATAAACAATTTACTAATGAATATCCAAAAAGAGAACCCTGCTCAACGGAACAGGATTCTCTTTTTTGCTTGGTTTAATATTTTAAGCAATAATGTTTATTTCTTTTGTGCAGCTGCCTCAGCTTCTGCATCAGTATTTGATGGGGTTAATTCAGGGCCAGCTGTAACCTTAACAGCTTCTGCACTAATATATCCATCTCTAGTCTGCTCCCATGGATCACTAGAAACAATGTGATAAAACAGCTCAGCTTTATTGTCAGTCGAAACCCAAATGTATTTCAGGTTATCTACTTTCCAACTATCTGGCATATATCCCACAGTAACCTTTGATCTAATTGTACCATCTGCTTGTCTAATATAAGTATTCTTAAGTAAATTCACATATGTAGTTTTGTTTTCTTTTGCTTCTTTAGTTAAAAACTGTAAATCTATTCTAGGTTTGTTTACATCTAGAGAATACAAAAACTTATTTTTGGAAACCTGATAAAAACCAGGCATATCGGCTACTTGTGGCTTAAGATTCAAAAGCGCAGTTACTTTAAATTTGCTACCTTTTTTCACTTTATTCTTAGTAGCATTCCCATTAGCATTATAGAAAACAGTATTCTTTTTAGTTACAACATATCCTGAAGTAGCTATCAATTCTGAATTATTGATCTTACCAACATTAGCCACTTTAATAAATTTACCTTTTACCGTAGTGTAATAAGCTTGGCCTTTAATTAAAATATACGGCAGCCAATATCTTTGATAATTGTAAATAGTGTAATATTTTTTATTTTTACTCAGTTTTTGTATCTTTCCTTTAACTGATACACTTTCATCTTTTAATAGTTTTTTCGAATCTTTAACTCTACTCCCTTTTTTATTATAAAGATATGTATTATGATTCAACGTTACTTCAGTGGTGTTTTCTTTAGAATCTGCGTGAACAACAAAATTTGTTAGAGAGAACAATATTCCCCCTAAAGTCATTATTGTTCCCAATTTTAATACTTTCATAGTATGTCCCTTCGTTTTTTTGATTGCTAATATGATTATTATATTACGTAATCATCAAAATAGCGAAGGAAAAAACCTCCGCCATTCAATTCAATATTTACCATTTAACTCGAAAAATCTGATTACCAATAGTTCCTACACCATTTTTATTGTGATATGCAACAGTAAGATATAGGTCATTATTGCCAATTACTTGAATTCCTTCAAGTTCAGTTGGATATCCTGCAAAATTTTGATTAAGACGTGTATCACCTGTTAAATCAAGGGTATTCAATGCTCCTGGTTGCTCCCAACTAAACTTTACAATTTTTCTTTTATTGCTATCAGCATGTGTAGGATCATATTGACTAGAAACATAAACATTCAAGTCATCATCAATATCATATCCTTGAATTGAACCAATCCTACCTACAAAATTATCAATATCAATAACTTCGCCAGCTTGACATTGCTTTAGTTCAGACACAGTGACATTACCACCTGGATTACCATTCAACAACGCATTCACCTTAGGTAATTCATATAAACCAAAGTGTCCGCTATTATCAGTCCATACCGTTGCAATCATCAAATATTTATAGTTAGGCGAAACTGCTGCTTCTACTCTTTTAATATGCTTTCCATGCCAATCACCATTAGTAATTTCAACCAGATTAGAAATTCTAGCCATTTGAGTATTATTAGATACGCGACCAGAATTATATTTAACACGAGCGATCTGAGTAGTCCAACGATCATCATTAGGCTTAGTCCCAATAAACCAGCTCCCATCGCCGGTGGGGCCTGCATACTCCCAGGTTTGGGTATGACCACCAGCTGCATATTTATTTTTGCCAGCTTTGATTTCTGCTCCAGTTCTGCCAACTAGTGTTAGTCCAGGTGTAGGAGAACTAATACTTGCCCCGTTCTTTGCCCGACTAACATAAGTATTATTCTTATACATTTGCAAAACGTAAGTGTAGGTATGTCCAATATTTGCCTTTTGCACTACTCTAGCAAATGGTGCATACAAACGACTCTTTAAACTAATATCAACCATAATAAAACCTCCGAAAAAATTTAAAAATTACTACTTATCCTGAGTTTGCTCATTCATCTGCTTAGCTACTTCCGCAAAGATGTCCTGTACTTCCTGCCTGTTTAGCTTGAAGCCTTTTGCATCAAGACTATTCACTACTGCATTGCCAACACGATTAATCTTTTGCTCGTCAGAAAGATTTTCCTTATCGTATAAGCGTACATAGCTTTTCATCAAGCTATCTGCAGTATCACGGAATCGCTCTAAGCGCTTGTTCTTGAAATGAACCCTGCTCAAGATGCCAATACCTACTACGCTAACTACCCATAAAGCAAGAAAACAAAAAACACACTACATGCATAATTGCACATTGTAGTGTGTTTTTTAATGAGAAGATATTCTATTTTACGTAGGTTTCCTTAATTGCTAAAACTGATAAAGCGCCTAAGAAGCCTGAAATACCAGTAATCAACATCATTGCTGGCATGGAGTTACCCACCATTGGGAAAATCATGAAGCTGAGCAGTGATGCCACAATTTGAGGTAAGCAGATTGAGCAATTGAACAAACCTAAGTATGTTCCCATGTGTTTACCTGATAAAGCATTAGATACCATCGTCAATGGATAAGTATTCATACCAGCCCAACTGATGCCAATTAAAATGAAGGATAGAATTAAAAACCCCTGAGAATGAATCAAGAAGATTGAAGTATATCCTACTCCACCTAGTAGCAAACTGATACCGTAACCTAGCTTGTGGTGATTATTTGGAACCTTCGCTAAAACATATGAACAAACTACTGCCGCAATTGATTGTACAGCAGTTAAAACACCAAACCAGTTACCAGCAATCTGGTAGCCTGCAGAGGATGCATTGGTCGTATTCCAAACATTTTGTGCAATAGCACCAGTAGCGTAAGTTGATAAATATTGGAAAGAAATCCAGCAGAAGAACTGAACTAATGACACTTGCCAGAAGACTTTTGGCGCCTTCTTAAGCAGTTCAATCCAACCACCGCCTTCTTGATTATCAGATTCTTTAATTCCATGATAACGAGCGTAGGTTTCTGGATCATATTCATGTACTCTGAATATCGTGAACAATGATGTAATGACTAAAACGGCAGCACCAACATAAAATGAAATAATTACTGATTGTGGTACCACACCCTTTTTAGCTGTATTAGCAACACCCAAACTAGTTAACAAGAACGGGAAAAATGCGGCAATAACAGCACCAAAGTTGGACAACATGCTTTGAATCCCATAGGCATATGACTTTTGTTCATCATTGACCATGTCACCAATCATCATTTTAAATGGTTGCATTGCCATGTTCGATGCCACGTCTAATATCGCGATTGCAACAGCACCAAATATTAGAGCCTCAATTGAACCATAGCCTAGACCAAAACTACCAACATTTGGTAACAAAATCATAGTAATTACGGCAAAGATCATACCGACTAATAAATATGGCAAACGCCGTCCAATCTTAGGAATCCAAGTTCGATCGGATAATGATCCAATTCCAGGTTGCACTACCAATCCAGCTAACGGCGGTAAAATAAAGAACCAGCCTAATTTTGTCGGATCAGCACCCAATGTTTGGAAGATTCGACTCATCTGTGATGTTTCCAAAGTAAAGGCGATTTGCACACCCAAATACCCCAAACTAATCATCCAAATTGTCGTACTAGCTAGCGTAGGTAACCCAGTTTTTTTCTCCTCCATTTATTTTTCCTCTCGTTTCTTAAATCGCTTTCAATAGTTAAAATATAGCGGTTACAGAAAGAGCTTTCAATATGATTTATCTTGTTACCGGTAACTAAATTTTTCTAAAGCATTAATCTTCCTACTATTCTATTCGTCCAATTTGGTAGTAAAATACTCTCATAGATTTATGGAGGTATTAATATGCTTTCTTTATTATTAACATTACTCTTACTCTGGCTATTCTTTAAATTAGGAATTGGCCTCATTAAAGTTATCGGCTTTTTACTAGTCGTAGGAATTATGTTTTTCTTTTTTGCCTATTTGCTCATTCCGTTCTTGGCCATTGCGCTAGCTGGAAGCTTGCTTTGGGCAACATTAAAATAGCGAAAAATAAAGGACCGCAAATTGCGGTCCTTTTTACATTTGTTTCAAATTTTCAGCGATTAGTTTTCCTAAAATCTCATAGCCACGATCACCAAAATGAAGTCCATCGTTTTTTACTCCTTGACAAATCTCGCTTAAATCGCCAGTATCCCGCATAGCTTGTGCCAGATCTGCATAACGAAAATGATACTCATGTGCTACTTCTTTCACGATCTGAGCATATTCCGCTACTAACGTATTATTCCGTACACGTTGCTTAGTTTCATCAACAGCTGGCGGCGAAACAAGCAGAACATGTGGTGGGTAATATTGACAAACTATTGCCGAGGAAATAATTTCCATATTTTGCTTAAATTGCCTTGCTGGCACTTGTTTGTGCATAGCCAAATCATTGGTTCCCAGTAAGATCACCAAATTATCGCACTGCTTTACGCTTAGTACTAATTCATTTAATTTGGCAAAAAATGCCCCAGAATTAATTCCCGAAACAGCCGTATTTTCTAGTTCAATCTTAGGCAAAAGCTGTTGTAAATTCCAATTAAGGTGCGGTTCATTTTTTCCTTCCTGGCGTGCAATAATGCTATCACCTGTCAAAAGTACTCTCATTATTTATTCGCTTTCTTTTTACTTTTCTTTGCCGATTTAATCCCTAAGACATCAAGCAAGAAAGTGAAGATCGGCACACCGACAATCAGGCCCCAAGTACCCCAGAAGTGTTCAGCTACTAACAAAACTAAAAAAGTATAAAAGATCGGTAATTCGGTCTTGCTAGCCATAAATTTGGGATTCAACACATAGGCCTCAATTGCATGAATAATCATGATCATAATGAAGATATAAATCACATAACGAATGCCACCAACAGAATAGCCGATAATATTTAATGGAATTAAAGAAATGATCACACCAGCTACTGGCACTAAACTTAAAATAAAGACCATTAAGCCTAAGGCAATAATTTGCGGCATATGCATAAATGCCAGACCAATCATCGTCAAGGCCGTATTACAAATGGCAATAAAGAATTGTGCCTCTAAAACGACACCAAAAGTATTGGTAAACTTTTTACCAAAATAGCGAATATCCTCAAAAAGCCATTTAAAGTAACCACTTTTAACAAATAACTTTGAAAATTCAATCATTCTATCTAATTCAATCGTATAGAAGAAACTTAAAATCAAGGACATAAAGGTAGCAATTGTTAAACTACCAAAATTGGTCACCGTATGCAGAGCAAAAGTCCCAACTCGTTTTGCCTGCGTAACAATCTCACCTTTACTGATATAACGCGTTACATGGCTGGCTAAGCGCGATGATTCATTTGATTCATAAAACGCCATCACTGACTTTACCATTTTAGATATTTGGCCAACTAACATGGGCAAATAAATGGTAACCACGAAATAAAGCAGCGCCAAGATAATTAGATATGTTACCGCAACAATTAGGCCTGTTGGTATTTTAGGAAAATACCGCTGCACTAGATGAATTAAATGCACGATCACATAAGTAAAAATAAAAGTTAATAATACTGTGTTCATCATTGCTCGTATTTCATAAAGGCAGGCAATAATTAATAGCAGTACCACAAATCGACGTAATGGAATATTATTTTTAAATTTTTGCCAGGCTGTATCCATATTTTCCTCCAACATAAAAAGCTGTTATTTCCTTATTCTATGCCTAATTAGCCAAGAAAGAAAACTAATCTTAGCTTCAAAAATAATTTAAAAATAATATTTTTCACATTTTTATTCATTTTTCTATTGCTTTTTTCATTTTAATATCATAGAATAAAAATCAAATATTTTTAATTTATTTGGAGGTGCTTTTTGAATGAGTAAAGCAAAACGATATTTTGGTGCATTAGCACTTGTTTCTGGGGCAGCTTTAAGTTTGGTTGCCTGTGGTAATAATAAGAATGCCAAGACTAATGATGCGGCAGATACACATCACAAGTTCAGTCAAACTGTTCCTGTGAAAAGTGTTAAAAAAGGTGGGACTTTAAACTATGCTCTTGAATCAGATAGTCCATTCACTGGTATTTTCTTACCAGAATTATCAGATACTATAATTGATGGTGAGGTACAAAGCCCAGGTCTAGAATCTTTATTTTCAACAGATGATCAATACAAGATTAACAATAAAGGTGCTGCTACCTTTAAGCTTGACCGTAAAGCCAAGACCGTAACTATCGAGGTTAAGAAGGGTGTTAAGTGGTCAGACGGCAAGCAAGTTAATGCTAAAGACGTGGAATACGCTTATGAAATTATTGCTAATAAAGACTCCAAGTCACAACGTTATACCGATTCTCTTGCCGACATTGTTGGTTTAGCAGAATATCACAAAGGCAAGAGCAAGAAAATTTCTGGTATTGAAATGCCTGATGGCGAAAATGGCCGCAAGGTCGTAATTCACTTTAAACAAATGAAGCCTGGTATGCTTCAATCAGGTAACGGTTACTTCTGGGAATACGCTGAACCTTACCATTACTTAAAGGACGTACCATTCTCCAAGTTGATGTCTAGTGACAAGGTTAGAAAACAACCACTCTTCTACGGCCCATTCCGCGTAAGCAAGCTTGTTCGTGGTCAATCTGTCACTTGGGAACGTAACCCGCATTACTGGCGTGGTACACCAAACTTGGAAAAGGTATCCATGACAGTCATCGGTACCAACTCAGTTACTCAAGCCATCAAGAGTCACAAGTTCGACGTTGCTGGTGTCGTTAATACCCAATGGGAAGATGTTAAGAATGCCACTGACACTAACTTTATCGGCAATGTGCCTCTATCTTATAGCTACTTAGGCTTTAAGGTAGGTAAATGGGACAAAAAGGCTGGCAAAAACGTTGAAAACAAGAATTCTAAGATGAATAATCCATCATTACGTAAAGCTATGGCTTATGCAATGAACGTTGATGCAGTCGCTAAACGTTACTACCACGGCTTGGCCTTCCGCGTTAACACTTTGATCCCTGAACAATTTGGTGATTATACTGACAAGTCAATCAAGGGTTACCCATACAACTTGAAGAAGGCTAACGAATTATTGGATAAAGCCGGCTACAAGAAGAAGGGTGAATACAGAGTTCAACCTAACGGCAAGAAGTTAGTAATTAACTTGGCTGTTAGAAACAACTCAACTACCGCTGAACCTGTTTGGAGAAACTACATCCAACAATGGAAGAAAGTTGGTTTGGATGTTAAATTTGTCGGCGGCCGTCTAATGGAATTCAACAACTGGGTACAAGCTGTCGAATCTGACGATCCAAGAATCGACGTCTTCGAAGGTGGTTGGTCACTTTCAAGTGAACCATCCCCTAACGACCTTTACAATGAAGCTGCACCATACAACTTTGCTCGTTTCGTTTCACCTAAGCAAACTAAGCTTTTGGCTGATATCGACTCAGAGAAGGCCTTCAATCCTACTTACCGTGCTAATGCCTTCAAGAAGTGGCAAAAGTGGATGTATGATGAAGCATACGTTGTGCCAACTACCAACCAATACTCAGTCACTGCTGTTAACAAGAAGGTCACTGGCTGGTCACTTAAGCCTAGTGCCAACACTTGGTTCACTGCAGGTTTCGTAAAATAATTTCTTGAACAATCCTTTTTCTATATTTTCTATAACAAATAAAATTTACTTTTTAACCCCTATCAATTAATCTCAAAATATTCAGTAGCAAATTTGTTGCTGAATATTTTTTTATTTTTCTCAACCCCTATTACTAACCTAAATTGTAGAATGCAAGTCCCTTTTATGTGAAAAATTTTTAATATATAACACAACATATTGTGGTATACTCATAAATGTATTCATAGATAATGTGTTTTGTGAAACAATAGTAACTTTTAGGAGTGAGTTTTTTATGCCTACCACAAGAATTAAGCTGGATCCTGACTTTATCGATTCAGTGAAACAAGAAGTTAAACCTCATTGGGGAGAATTAGGTTGGGTTACCTACAAGAGAACTTATGCCCGCTGGCTTCCTGACCAAAATAGAGCTGAGAATTGGGATGAAACTGTCAAACGAGTTATTGAAGGTAATATTAACCTTGATCCGCGCTTGCATGATAATCCTTCTGCAGAAGTAATTACGGAGTTAACTAATGAAGCACAAAAACTATTTCGTTTAGTCTATGGCTTAGCTGCTACTCCGTCTGGTCGTAATCTTTGGATTTCAGGTACTGATTATCAAAAGCGGAACGGTGATTCCTTAAATAACTGCTGGTTCATTGCAATTCGCCCACAAAAATACGGCGATAGCCACATTGCGCCTGCTTATCTTAATCCTGAGCAAAAAGCCGTTTCAATGCCTTTCTCCTTCTTATTTGACCAATTAATGAAGGGCGGCGGTGTTGGTTTTTCAGTGGTCAACGAAAATATCGCTCAAATTCCTTCCGTCGACAATAAAGTGGATTTAGCCGTAATCATCGACAAAAAGAGTCCATCTTACGAGGCATCCCTCAAGGTCGGTGCCATCGACAAAGACGAATGGGAAAAGCAAAGTGTACCTGACGACACAATTTATTACAAACTGCCTGACACCCGTGAAGGTTGGGTCTTAGCTAATGCCCGTTTAATCGACATGCACTTTAACGCCACTAATCCAGACCACAAAATCAAATTAGCACTCGATATCTCTGACATTCGTCCATATGGTGCTAAGATCCATGGCTTCGGTGGTACGGCTTCAGGCCCAATGCCTTTAGTTGAGATGCTTATTGATATCAACAACGTTATCAATGCTCGCGTTAATAGTAAGCTTACTGCCGTTGACGGCACTGATATTTGTAACTTGATTGGTAAAACAGTTGTTGCAGGCAATGTCCGTCGCTCTGCTGAACTTGCTCTTGGCTCTAGCGATAATCAAGACTTTATTAAGATGAAGCAAGATAAGGAAAAACTTTATCATCACCGCTGGGCTTCTAACAACAGTGTCGCAATTAACTCTAAATTTAATAATTATGGCCCAATTGCTGACGGAATTTTGCATAACGGTGAACCAGGAATCGTCAATCTTGATCTTTCACGCAATTATGGCCGAATCGCTGATGGTTATCAGGCCGGCATTGACGACAGCGTTGAAGGCACCAACCCTTGTGGTGAGATTTCTCTAGCTAATGGTGAACCATGTAATTTGTTTGAGGTCTTCCCTTATGTAGCGGAACAAGAAGGCTGGGACCTCAAGGAAGCCTTTGGCTTAGCTGCTCGCTACACCAAGCGAGTTACCTTCAGTCCCTATGATTGGGAAATTTCACGCGAAATCATCCATAAAAATCGCCGAATCGGGGTTTCAATGTCAGGAATTCAAGACTGGCTTTTAAATGATCTCGGTCACAGAGTTGTAACTGGCTTTGAGGATGCAGTTGATCAAGAAAATGGGCAAAAGATCAAGAAGCCAATCTATGACCCTCAAGCGGTTAAGATGGTTGACAGCCTTTACCAAGCTGTAGTTGACGCAGACAAGACCTACAGCAAGGAATTAGGCTGCAATGAATCAATTAAGCACACCACAGTTAAACCTTCAGGTACGGTAGCGAAATTGGCTGGAGTCAGCGAAGGAATGCACTTCCACTATGCTGGTTACTTGATTCAACGGATTCGTTTCCAAGCTAGCGACCCACTTTTGCCAGCCTTAAAAGAATGTGGCTACCACACTGAACCAGATATTTACACACCAAATACAATCTGTGTTGAATTTCCACTTCGTGCAGCTCACGCCGACAGCAAAAACTTTGCCTCAGCCGGCACTGTTTCCATCGCGGAACAATTTGCGACACAAGCATTTTTGCAAACTTATTGGTCCGACAATGCTGTTAGTTGTACCGTTACTTTCCAAAGCGATGAAAGTGATCAAATTGCCCCACTACTTTACCAATATCGCCATATTATTAAGTCAACTTCACTTCTTCCTTATTACGGTGGCTCACTTAAACAAGCTCCGAAGGAACCAATTGACAAGCAGACTTACGAGGCTAGAGCCGCATTGATTACTGATGATGTTGAAAAAGTTTTTGCTAAGCAAAATGATGATCAAAAAGGACTAGAGCTAGTCGACCAATCAGATTGTGCTGGTGGCGCCTGCCCAATTAAATAAATTTATTTGGAGGAATGGAATTGAAGAGTATGAGTAAACGTAAAATTAATCTATTTTTTGCAATTATTACTTTCTTTACGTTAGCCTTAACTGCATGCTCAAATAATAATTCAGCTACTAAAAAAAGCACAACTAACCAAATTTCGGTTAATTACACTTTAAAAGAAGGTAAAAAGACCTTTGATAAGAAAACCATAAAAGTTCCTAAAAAAGCTAAAGTAATTGCTGGTTTAAAAAAGGCCTGGAAAGTTAAGGAAACCAAAGGCTTTATCACTGCAATTGACGGCAAAACTCAAAATCCTAAGAAAAAGATTTATTGGACCTACACAATTAACAATAAGTTTGCCTCTAAAGGCGCTAATGAACAAACTGTTAATAACAAAGATAAAGTTAAATTTACTTTAGCTAAAATGAAATAATCATAAGGAGAAAAACAAATGACTAAAACAAAATTATTAAGCTTAACTACTACCGGTGCCGTATTTGTTAGCCTACTTTTCACTGGCGTTGCACCAACCAGCAACGTCCAAGCTGCTTCTTACATTAAAGTTCATTACACCTTAAAGAAGGGCAACAAGGCTTTCTCACACAAGAGTTTTAAGGTTAAGAAAAATGCTAAAGTGATCACCGGTTTGAAAAAAGGTTGGCACGTTAAAAGCACTAATGGCTTTGTTACTAGTATTGCTGGCAGAAGCCAAAATAAGAGTAAGAATATCTACTGGACTTACACCATTAACGGCAAGTATGCTTCTAAAGGAGCATACCAACAACCATTGCATAGAAACGACCGTGTTGTCTGGAAGCTAGCCGGGATCAAGTAAAATGCTTACCAAAGAAAGAGTTCAGATTAGATCTTTAGCACTCCTAGCGATTTTGGTTGCTATGTGTGTAACACTCAGAATTTTTAAAATCATCGATATCCCTAACGTACAGCCCGTAACTGATATGATTATGATTGTGACCCTAACAATGGGTGCTGGCTTTGGCTTTGCCCTATCCGCATTGACCATGATCTTGTCCAATATTTATCTAGGCTTTGGAATTTGGACTATCCCCCAGATTATGGCTTATGTTGGTTGTGTTTTAGTAGTAATCCTACTTGACAAAACCACCCCACTAAAGCAACACTTCTGGATGCAAGTTATCGTAGCTACCCTTCTGGGTTACGTATATGGCTTGTTAATCAATTTCGGCATGTCAATTTGGGGTGGCTGGTCATCCTTTTTAGGTTATGTTGCGGGAAGTTTCTTATTTGATACTTACCATTGTCTGGGCAATTTTGGTTTCTATTTTGTTTTGTACAAACCATTGACTCTTGCCCTAAACAATTACAAACGAAAAGCAGGAATCAGCTATGATTAAAATTTACACTAAAGTTGGTGACAAAGGTTTAACTAAGCAAGTTACTGGCAAAATGGTGCCTAAATATGACCTCCAAATTGAAGCTCTAGGTGACGTAGATGAATTGCAATCCTACTTAGGTGTAGTAATTGCTAACTTATCTAAAAACTGTCTGCAACTTAAAGATGAGCTGCAAGACGTACAACGCAACCTTTACCAATTACAAGCTGATATCGTGGTAAAGCATCATCAAGAAATCACCCATGAAACAGTGCAGCAACTCGAACATCGCATTGATCAACTAACGCCCCAAATTCCTTCCATTCCTGAATTTATTCTGCCAGGTGGTAAAGCCACTGGTGCCAATCTTCAGTATGCCAGGACAGTCGCTCGACGCACCGAACGGGCATTGGTCAAATTAAGTTTAAATGAACAGGAATTATCAGATGACGTATTAAAATAC
>NZ_PCZI01000017.1:0-40292 GCF_002554085.1 Lactobacillus sp. UMNPBX1 | reverse complement strand
TTGCGGAAATAAGCACCATTTCTAGAATTGCCAGTATTCCAGCCATTTCTGGCATAGGGATCATAGCCCAGAAAGGCAGTCAATTCAGCTTCTAACAAGTTATTAACAGCCTGTTGTAGCTCTTTGCGCAATAAATCATTTATTTTGTCTGGATTGAATAGAGCTTGAGCAAAATCTTTGGTAAAATCATTCATGAAGGAGTTCTTCTTTCTGTATGTTTTTTTGTTCAAACCAATCATACGAGAAAGGAACTCCTTTTTCTAATGTTTAAAGAAATAAATTTAAGGAATCATTCATCCTTACACAAACTATTTTACAGTCTCCATATTCTATGATAAACTCATTATTGTTATAAAAATAAGTATAAACGAGGAAAAAATGCGCAAAAAAAATATTTATTCTATTTGTATCGGATTACCGATCTTTTTGATTCTTGCATTCTCTATTATGGCTCATGCAAGTTGGGTTACTGGCTTTGACAATTTCTTTGAAGGCTTAGTCCACAGTATTCCTAATCTGCAGAGCATTATGCATGCAATTACATTTTTAGCAGATACTAAAGTTGACTTAGTTTGGATGCTGTTGATAGCAGTCATTCTTTGGCTGAAAAAGCAGCGTCCTCTTTCGGCAAGTATTGTCATTTCACTAGTTACAGCTGATGCTTTTGGTTGGATTGTTAAACATATAATCCAACGGGCACGACCAGCTGCTCACTTAGCTGCTGATGATGGTTTCAGTTTTCCTAGTGGCCACACATTAGGAATGGCGATCATTGTTTTCTGGCTAATACTAATATTGATTCCAGCTTTAGTTAAAAATAAAACTGCTAAAATCTGGCTCACTGTTTTATTAGCTATTTGGCTTGTTTTAGTAATGATTTCAAGAGTTTATCTCTACGCTCACTGGCCAAGTGATGTTTGCGGCTCAGTTGCTATGGGCTTAATGTGGATTGGCTTAGTAGATGCA
Organism: Lactobacillus sp. UMNPBX1; assembly: GCF_002554085.1. Lineage (NCBI taxonomy): Bacteria > Bacillati > Bacillota > Bacilli > Lactobacillales > Lactobacillaceae > Lactobacillus > Lactobacillus sp. UMNPBX1. Next base: position 39,326 of record NZ_PCZI01000017.1, on the reverse strand, counting down.
ATTTGGGATAAAGTTACTCCACAAACAGACAAAAATAATTTTTAAGATTAAAAATAGTCGACGATAAGTCGGCTATTTATTTTGGGCAAAAAGAAAAAGTCACTAAGGAAAATGTCCTTAATGGCTTTTCTACACCTTCAAATTTCTTCCTATCAGCAGATGTCATAAGAAACATCTTGCTTAGCCTTTTCATCCTCGGAGCGCTCATCACACGCTCCGCTACTATAATATCAAATAAAAATAAAAAGATAAAGATTTTTACTTGATAAATTTTAAAAAAAGTATATGAATTCTTAAAAATCAAATTTGTATATTGCTATCATTTTTAACCTTTTTTAGCTCTGATTTAACTGATTTGCTTTTAGTATTGTTAATTGTCTTAAAAAAGGCGGAAATTTGGCCAATTTCTTTTTCGGTAGTCGAACAACAGCCACCTATTATTCTAGCACCATGTTCATACCACTCTTGACTTAACTTTTTAAAATCAAATTTTGCATTAAATGGAATCCAATTGCGCTCAAATTCGTTATAAACGCCACCCAAGTTAGGATAAATGACAATTTGTTTATCAGTAAAATCATGAATTTTATCAATCACTGCAGTTGCTAAAAATGGTTTAAAGCAATTGGCTCCAATCGCAAATACTTGATCATATTCATTAAGCTTTTGCACTACCCGCTTTAAAGGAGTGCCATCACTAATTTTAGTTGTATCATGCAATGTAAAACTTACATACACTGGAATTTCCGGAGCATTTTCCTTTAACCAATCTAAGATTGCTACAACTTCATCCAATTTAGGCTGAGTTTCAAGTGCGAGACAATCAGGTTTATTTGCCAATAAAATCTTCAATCGTGGTAAATGAAAATTAAGATATTCCTCCGTTGTTAGAGAATAATCTCCGCGAAATTCATCCCCTTGAGCTAAATATGCACCATAAGGTCCTACTGAAGCCGCTACATAATTATGAATTCCCGTTGTCTTTGCAAAATCATCACGGGCTTTTTTGGCAATTTGAACTGCATTAGTAATCAATTTAGTAGCCTGGTCTTGTGTAAAACCATGTTTTTCAAAAGCTGGGATATTTGCTTGATAAGTATCAGTAATTGCCATCTGGGCTCCAGCCTTAAAATAATTCATATGTACTTGATAAATTTGAGCAAGATTATGTTCTAATGCAATTGCTGTCCAAAGTTCATTATTTGTATCAATGCCTAACTTCTCAAGAGCTGTAGACATTGCACCATCTAAGATTAATCCTCGATCACGGATCTGTTTGAGCAAATTCATTTTTCTCACCTTAATATAAATTGAGTAGATAGTTAATTTATATTTAATATTACATTAATCTTAGATCTGCTTCAAATATTATTTCTTCCTATGTCTTATTTTTTTAGCTACAGTTTGCTATAAATTTATTTAATTCTATTTTCATATAATATTAAAATAGATTTTCGAAATCATGTAAATAATTGGCCAAATAGTGTGCCGTTAAACTTTCAGGCTTTTGCTTTAATTCTAAAGGCTTACCCTCTTGGACAATCCGACCACCGTTTTTACCACCACGTGGGCCTAAATCAATCATGTAATCACAATTGACAATTAAATTTAAATCATGAGTGATTGTAATAATGGTAGCTCCCTGAGCTAACAACTTTTGCATTACTTGGACCAGAACCTTCACGTCAAGAGGATGCAAGCCAATCGTAGGTTCATCGAAAACAAACAATGTATCATTTTGTTTATGACTAAGATGAGTAACAAGTTTAAGGCGCTGAGCTTCTCCACCTGACAAAGTTGGTGTATCTTCTCCCAAATGTAAGTAATCCAAGCCTACTTCTTTTAACAATTTTAGCTCTCGTTCAATCTTAGGCACTTTAACAAAAATCGGTAGAGCTTCATTAACATCTAGATTTAGAACATCAACAATTGACAGATCATGCCACTTCACCTTTTGTACATCTTGATTATAACGATCATCATGACAGGTTGGACAGACTTATTGCATATCTGGTAAAAATTGGATGTCAAGAGTCACAATTCCTGTACCACCACAAGTAGGACAAGCTCCTTGTTTATTATTATATGAAAACCAACTTGGCGTATAATGCTTCTTTTTAGCGAGTGGCTGACTAGCATATAACTTTCGTAAATTGTCCATAATTGAAGTATAAGTTGCTACAGTTGACCGAGTACTTTTACCAATTGGAGATGCATCAACACTTACTACATTTGAAATTGGGCTAGAAAAGCTACTAATTTGTTTTGGCAATTTTTCACTTTTGCTTTTTGCTATAATAGCGGGCACTAAACTATCAAAAATCAAACTAGTTTTACCGGCACATGAAAAACCAGTTACTGCAGTTAATTGGTTTAGTGGGATTTTAGTTTTTACATCATGTAAATTAAAATATTGCTTTACTTCAAATGAAATAGAATCGGAATTTATTTGATTGGCTGGCTCTCTGGCAAGTAGCTTAGCACTGCCATCCAAATATGGTCGAATTAAAGAATGCTGATCATGTTTGATTGCAGTAATTGAACCTTGATCCAAAATCTGACCACCTTTTTTACCTGAACCTGGTCCAATCTCAATTACCTCATCAGCTGCTTTAATAATGTCAACATTATGATCAACAACTACTAATGAATTGCCCTGAGCAACTAATTTTCGTAAAACCTTAATTAATCCTGCAACATTAGCAGGATGGAGACCAATAGAAGGCTCATCCAAGACATATAAAACTCCAGTAGTTTCAGTACGTAATGTTCTTGCTAATTGAATTCGTTGCAATTCACCTGTCGATAAGGTATTTCCACTTCTAGCCATAGTCAAATAGTCTAGCCCTAAGTCTAATAATGGTTGCAAATTATCCAAAAACTCCTGAATAATCGAATGAGCCATTTTATGCATATTAGTTGGTAAAGTTGCTTGCACATCTTTAACCCAGGTAACTAAATCACCTAACTGCATTTCGGCCACCTGATTAATATTTTGCTTACCGACCAGCTGTTGTAACAATTCTGGTTTCAAACGACTACCATGACAAACTGGACAAGTCTAATAAGTAAAGAATTCGGCTATTCTTTTTTGCGCACGTTCCGATTTGCTACTCTTTGCTGAACGATAGACAGCTTGCCGAGCATTTTCATATAAGGCATTAAAATCATGAAATACCCTGCCAGTTCCTGATAAAAAGTCCATTTTATATTTCTTTTCAGGACCATTTAAGACAAAATCTTTTTCTTTATCAGTAAGATCTTTATAAGGAATGTCGATCCTAACACCAGCATGTTCTGCAACGTTAGGCATAAAGTTCCGTCCTGGCAAGCTCCAAGATGCAACTGCACCATCTTTAATTGACAAATTTTCATCCGTAATCAGTTTAGATTCATCTAGTTGCCGTACCTTACCAGTTCCGCCACACTCAGTACATGCACCATCTGAATTAAAAGCAAATTGTTCGGCACTTGGTGCATAAAATTTTACACCACAGACTGGACAAGTTAATTGTCCCATTTGCTCACCTGACATACTCATTGCCTTTGCAATTGCCAAACTCGGCTTCAAGCGGTGTCCATTAGGACAAACTGGAGAACCCAAACGAGAGAAAATTAAGCGTAAAACATTAAAAGTCTCACTCATGGTTCCTACTGTAGCTCGCTCATTTGGTACACTTGGACGCTGCCGTAAAGCTAATGCGGAGGGAATATGTTTGACGCTAGTTACATCAACCTGATTTCCCTGTTTAATTCGCCTACGCATATAAGTTGACAGAGCATCAAGATAGCGTCTTGAACCTTCTTCATAAAGAATCCCCATTGCTAGTGATGATTTTCCTGAGCCTGACAGTCCTGAAATTGCTACAAATTTATTCAAAGGAATGTCAACGTCAATATTCTTTAAGTTATGTACTCGTCCACCACGAACTTCAATTTTCGTTGGAATCGTCATTAAATATCCCTTTCTATATTTAGTCATTATCTATTTTAATCTATAATCATGAATTACCAACAAGCAAACCAATTTTTGGAAAATTATGACAAAATTACTATTAAAAATATGTGTTATATGATATATTATAAGTAGATAAAGTAAGCGCTTACTTTTTAAAAGACATAGAAATGAGGTGTTGTTGTGATATTGATTAAAGAAACCGTTGTTTTTTCTTTTGATAGATATAAAAATACCACATATTTAGAGACACCTATCAAGCTAGGAGTCATGCGTAACGGCGCTTGATTCGTGTCATAAATAAGAAATGAGGGTTACATTTTGTAACTCTTATTTTTGTTCTTAAAATACAAAAGAAAATCAGTACAAAACACGGAGTTTGTACTGATTTTTAATATTCTAAAGGTTAATTATTTAACCCAATCGCGGACTTCACTATCATCACGTGCAACACCAACAACATTCAGACCATTAGCCCATTCTTTAAAGTGACTGACATAAGCCCTATGGTTAGTGCCTGCTGAGGTAAAGAATGATGCAACTTCACCACGGTAGTTTTTCATCTTTTCAAGTAATGGCTTAATTGGAGTTGCAGGATAGCCTGACCAAACAGGGCTACCGACTAAAATCAAATCATAATTATTAAAATCGATATCATCCATTTGAATTTCAGGATAAGGAACCTTACCTTGAATTTGATCTAGAGCAATATCGTTGGTCTTGTACATATCTGAATCAAAAGCGTCAGGAGCAACAGTTACTTCCTTTAATTCGCTGTTTTCAATTTCGCCGTTAATCTTTTCAGCCATGTTCTTGGTATTGCCTTCCCAAGAATAATAGATAATTAATGTTTTTTTAGCCATAAATATAGTCCTTCTTTCATTTAGATTTATTGTAATAAAAAAAGACCGGTTTGACCAATATTTTAATATTATTATTTTAGCTATTTTCCTTTTCTTTTGATTATTTCCATCATAGCCTGACCATACTTTTTCATCTTCGCTTGCCCTACACCACTTACCTCTAAAAATTCACTTTCATTTTGTGGTTTAATTTGTGCCATATCGTGCAAAGAGCGATCTGAAAAAATCATAAATGCTGGTACTTTTTGCTGCTTAGCTAATTCCAAACGCTTTTGTCTTAAAGCTTCAAATAAAGTATCACTTTCTTCACCAGCATGAGTAGTAGTTACTGAAATCTTAGCAATTCGCCGTTTGACTACAGTTTTGCCATCTAGTATATCCCACCCATGATTAGTTACATGCACTAGTGGATATTTGCTACCTTCAACTTCTAGATAACCTGAAGCAATTAAATAGTCAATCAAGCTTATAGCATCTTTTTGCTTCATTCTTAGAGAGCCAAAAGACTTATATTGTGTAGCATTCATTTCTTGCATGCGCTGATTTTTTGAGCCAATCAAACATTGAGCAACTATCGTTTTTCCAAAGCGACCATCTAGTTCATAAACCATACTAATCACTTTTTGAGCATCAATGGTAATGTCAGTCAATTCATCCTGATTTAGACAATTTGAGCATTTGCCACATGGCGGACAATCTTGACCAAAATAACGGACGATAAATTGCTGCAAACATTCACCAGTATTAGCATAATCAGTAATTGTTTGCAACTTACGATATTGCAGTTCTCGATATTTATCATCCGCATCTGATTCATCAATAAAGTAGCGATATTGACGCAAGTCACCAGGATGATAGATTAAAATCGCTTCGCTTTCTTCCCCATCACGGCCTGCCCGACCTGCTTCTTGATAGTAACTTTCCATATTACGGGCACTTGAGGCATGAATCACAAATCTGACATTACTTTTATCGATCCCCATTCCAAAAGCATTAGTTGCAACAATTACTTGAAATTCATCAAATTGAAAAGCTTCCTGTACTTGACTTCGTTCTGAAGAATCCATTCCACCATGATAAGCACCAACAGAGATTCCTTTCTTAGCCAAATAATCTGTCAAACTTTCAACTTTTTTACGTGTATTAGTGTAAATAATCCCTGCTTTATCCTGATGTGCCTTAATATATTCTGAAATATATAATGGAGTATTTTGTGGTGAGTTGACCACTTTAAACGATATATTAGGGCGAGCAAAAGAGGTAACAATCATATTCTCCTTGGGAATATTCAATTGTTCACAAATATCATCTTGAACCGCAGGCGTGGCTGTCGCTGTTAAAGCTAATATATTTGGTCTGCTTTTTAGTGAATTGATTCCATCTAATAATTGACGATAAGCAGGTCGAAAATCATGTCCCCATTGTGAAATACAGTGTGCTTCATCGACAGCAACTAGATCAATATCTAAAAAATTTAACTGATATCTAAAATAATCAATCGCTAAACGCTCAGGTGTAATATAAATTAACTTAATTTTGCCTTTATATGCCTGACGTAAAATTGGATTAACCTCTTCTTGCGGTGTAGTAGAATTTAATGCTGCCGCATTAATTCCATTTTGCTTTAAATTATCAATTTGATCTTTCATTAAAGAAATTAATGGTGAAATAACCAAAGTTACACCAGAATTAATCAAAGCTGGTATTTGATAACACATTGATTTTCCGCCACCGGTTGGCATAACCGCTAACACATTTTGCTTTTTTAAAACTAAATCAATTACTTGTTTTTGACCTGGGCGAAAATTTGTATAGCCAAATGTATCTTTTAAAACTTCTTCTGGATTCATAAACTTATCCTAACTAGTTAAATTGCTACTTTTTATTCTAAATTAACAATTTACCCCAAACAAGATAAAAAGATTCACACTTTTAAATAAAGAAAAATGTGAATCTTTTAGAGTTAAATTTACTTATAAAATGTTTCTTCTACTGCATGAGTAATCGCAATCTTATCATGAGCATAGGACAAACCGCCTTGAATATAAAGCATGTATGGTTCACGTAAAGGGCCATCAGAAGAAAGCTCAATTGTTGATCCTTCAACAAAACTTCCCGAAGCCATAACAACTTCATCTTCGTAACCATCCTGATGATATGGAATTGGGTCAACAAATGAATTCATTGGTGAATAGTGTTGAATAGCCGCACAGAATTTTACCATCGGATCAGGCTCACCAAAAGTAACAGTTTGAACAATATCACTACGTGGATCACTCCACTTAGGTGAAACCTGCATCCCCATTTCTTCTAATAAGGCTGCAGTAAAGACCATACCTTTTTGAGCTTCACCAGTAGTATGAGCTGCCATAAAGAATCCTTGGTAGATATCGCGCAAATAACCCCAAGTTGCGCCTTCACCTTTTCCAGCTCCTGGCACTGTCAACCGTGAACCAGCACCATCAATTAAGTCTTGTCGCCCAACTAAGAAAGCTCCCCCTTTTACTAGACCTGCACCAGCATTCTTATAAAGGGAACCAGCCATCATATCAGCACCATAAAAAGTTGGTTCTTCACATTCAGAGAATTCTCCATAACAATTATCAATAAAAATATTAACATCTGGACGAACTTCTTTAATGAACTTAAGCATTGGCTTAATCTTAGCCATAGTAAAAGTCTTACGAGTTGCATAGCCTAATGATCTTTGAATTGCCACTACTTTAATTGAAGGATCCATGATATCTTTTTTAGCTTGGTCGTAGTCTACTTCCCCATTCTTCAATTCAGTAGTCTTAAAATTAATTCCCCATTCCTTCATGTTACCGGGCTTATTACCAGCAAGACCAATTACTTCTTGAATGGTATCATATGGCGTTCCAGTTAAATAATAAAGGGTATCCCCTGGGCGAAGCATGCTGAAAAGACCAACTGTAATTGCATGAGTACCTGAGCCAAATTGTGGACGAACTAGAGCATCATCTGTTTTAAAATAATCGGCATAAATATCCTCAATTTTATCACGACCTATATCGTCATAACCATAGCCTGTTGATGGAACTAGATCTTCTTCACCAACATGATGTTTTCTAAATAGGTCCAATACACGTTGTTGATTATACAAAACTTGTTCATCAATTTCTTCTAGACGAGGTTGAATCATTGATTCAACTTTAGTCACTTTATCGCTTAACTCTTTTGGTAAATTCTCTTTCCAAGAAAAACTCATTTTTAACTCCCTATTTATTTTTGATTACTTCTGCTTGTACGCATAAACTACCATTATTATTTTCGCTCAGATATACTCCCTGAATCTCTGGCACAAAACCAGGAAACTTTTCAATAGCATGCGCCAAGACTTCAAAGTACTTTTGGTCTACTACTCCCCATTTTTCACCAGGTGCAACAATGAAAACTCCTGGTGGATACGGCAAAGCTCCTTCGGCAGCAATTCTTCCAACAACATTTTCTAGGTTGACCAGTTCATTTTGATCCTTTTTAAAAAGCTGATCAGCTGTAGCTGGTGTCATTTGATAGTCTTGCATCCCTGATTTAGAAAATAGCTTTTGCTGTAATACAAAAGTATTATTTTCCTGATAGTACTCATGCATCTCTTGACACAACTGTTTCAGGGTATAGCCTTGATAACGCTTTGGATACTCATTATATAAAACCGGCAAAACATCTTTCATTAAGTCATCTTCTAGATAGTGTTTTTCAAAACTTAAAAAAGCTTCAAGTAAAGTATCTAGTTCTGCTTGACTATCTCCCGGTGTAAGTAAAAACAACAATGAATTCAAATCATTTTTAGCTCGAATAATATGATTTTCCATTAAGTATTCTGCCACTACCGCGCCTGGAATACCCGTTTTCTCATACTTTTCATTTTTTACATCAATCCCGGGAGTTTTTACCGTAATCTTCAATGGGTCAATCATTGCTTCGCCTGGAACCATTTTACGGAAACCGTGCCAATCCGTACTTTGTCCCATTTCCCAATATTCTGCATTGGTAGCCAATTCATCAGTCGAAATTTCGGCAAAATTGTCAGGAACTAATGGCTTAAATAGCTTAGACTTTTTGAGTAGTTTTTTCCGCCATTCAATTCCCATTCGCAGAGTTTGATCCCACCACTTTTTATTTCCTGCTCCAGCAGTAACGTAGGAATTAACTGTTAATGAAGCATAAAGTGGGTATGCATAACTGGAAGTAACAAACTTCAGATAAGCATGATTAAAGTGCTTATGATCAACATATCGTTTTTGTCCTTTAATATGAGCATCCTTTTTTAGAATCTGTGACGCTTGAGCCATACCTGCTTGCTGTTTATGTAATGACTGAGTAACCAAAATACCTGGATCATCAGGACCCAAGTTAAGTAGAAGTGGTGATAAATGTCTCATAATTGGCACGAATTCTTCAAAGCCGCCCCAGGCACAGTCAAACAGAACATAATCACAAAGTTTACCGATTCGGTCAATAATCCACTGTGCATCATAAAAGACTCCATCATAGGTTTCTGCTTGTACGATTGCTAACCTAAATGGCCGCTTAGCCTTTGCCTTTGCCGGATCTATCTTAGCTACTTCAGCTCTAATTTTATCTTCAGTTAAGAAGGCTGGATCCATTTCTCCAATTAGTCCAAGTGCATTTCGATCAGTTGGAATGTAGACCGGCTTTGCTCCGCTCATTACCAAGGCAGAATTATACAAAGATTTATGATTATTTCGATCAAATAAAACTAGATCGCCTTCAGATAAAAGTGCACTTGCACAAATAGAATTAGCTGAAGTCGTTCCGTTGGTACAGAAGTAAACCTTATCTGCATGATAAGTTTTAGCAGCTTTCTTTTCTGCATTAAGTGGCGTTCCAGCATGCGTCATTGTATCCCCTAATTGAGGAACAGTATCACTTGTATCGGCAAACATTAGATTTTTACCAAAGAACTTATTAAAAACTACTCCGGCAGGATGTTTGTCATAATATTGCCCATTATGGTGACCCGGTGTAGTAAATGAAATTGGTTTTGCTTGAGCAAAATTGATCAAGTCGGTCAAAAAGCCTGGCACCATTTGCTTTTCATATTCTGTAGCTTTCTGAGTGACTTGGTCTTCATCTACCTGATCAGTTACTTTAATCAATGGAATCGGAAAGCCAGATTGTTCTCTTAGAGCTTCTGCTTGTTTTATTCCTAATGCATCATCATTTTTGACAACAATTGCGACAAGTTCAGCACTATTTTGTACATCGCCAATTGGAATTGACGACCAACCTTTCATCTTATTAACATTGACGCCATTTCCAATGGCAATTTTCAAAAAATCCATCCTTTTTCTTTCCATTTTGTCCACGAAACCGTTTTACATATTGCAAAACTTTAAAAAGTCTTTATAATTTTTCTACAGTATAGCGTACTTTTTGCATTCTTTCTTAAAATACGCTACAGCTGAAATTATTATATAAATATTGGAGGTTTTTAACAAGTGCATTTGCCTTGCTCGCCTCCGAGAACAGCTATGTCAACACAACGATAAAATAGCTTAACTTGGAGGATTTTTTATGTCAGAAACAATCGAAACAGTCAATTTCGAACCCGGCAAAAAACATTATATGAGCTGGCCGGTCATCGCATTAATCGACTTTGTTACTATCATCAGTTTTGAAAACATCTTCTATCCATTTCAAAACCAAGGATTATCTGTAGTTGTATCTTGGATTTTCCTTTTATTTGCCTACGTTATTCCTTATGCTCTTATGTCCAGTCAAATGGGATTAACGTTTACAGATCAGGCCGGAGGTTTAGCATCATGGGTACGTCATTCATCTAATGACACTCTCGGTTACTGGACTTCTTGGATGTATTGGGTTCAAACTGTACCATACTTAGTTGACGTTTCTAACTCAGTCATCGTGTCATTCTCCTGGATTATTCTAGGAAACAACACGCTAGACAAGCATATGTCTACTTTCTGGTTTGGAATTCTTACTTTCGTAATCATTTTAGTCTTTATCTTGATTGAAAATGCCATTAAGAATTCACTTGAACTGCTCTCATTAATCGGTGGTGGTGCAATGTTCATCATGTCCATGCTCTTTGTTTTACTTGCTGTTTGGGCAGTAATGCATGGTCATCATATTGCCACGCAACCATTTAACTGGGGTGCATTCAAACCATCATTTAGTTTGCGTTACTTCTCTACCACCGGATTATTAATTTTTGCTATGTCCGGTGCTGAACTTGCTGCTCCTTACATTGTGCAAATGCGCGATCCAAAACACGAATTTCCTAAAGCAATGTGGATGTTGGCTTTGATGACTGGATTCTTGACTATCTTCGGTACTTTGGCTTTAGCAATGTTTTTCAATGCTCATCATATTCCACATGATTTCAAGATGAACGGACCTTACTATGCATTTCAACTACTAGGCGAAAGCCTTGGTTGGGGCAAAGTATTAATGTACATCTTTGCTGTTGTTCAAGCCCTCTTTATGATGGCCCAATTAGCAGTTTTACTTGATGCATCAAGTCGTGTCTTTGCCGGTGACGTTGCCGACAAATTCATGCCAAAATGGTTAACTGGGAAAAAAGACAAAACAGGTCGTCCAGTTCACTCGTACACTTTAACTTGTGGTTTAGCCTTATTCTTGCTTTTACTTACTGGGACTTTGCCAAATATTAATTCAATTTACAATTGGCTTTTAAATATCAATGGTATTATTTCCCCATACAAGACTTGTTGGGTATTCTTCGCTTTCATTATGTTACGGATGCACCAAGAGAAGTTCCACTCAGATTATGTCTTCATTAAAAATAAGACTGGTGCCCTTATCATGGGCTGGTGGTGCTTAATCTTTACCTTTATCTGTGCTACTTTAGGATTTATTCCTCAAGAAGCAGAAGCAACATTCGGTAGCGCAGCCTTTAATCACCAATTAATTATGAATATTATTACAGTTATCGTACTCTTTGGCTTAGGCTTCTTACTACCATACTTAAGAAAACGCGAAGAACGTAAAGAAATGAATATATAAAATAAACATGCTTCGATCAGTTCGAAAATCGAGGCATGTTTATTTTATTATTCTAAGATTTCAACCTGCATCTTACTAGGAACATTAACAAAGTCGAATTGTTTTTGAAAAACATGATCAAACCGTAAATCATAAACAGAACCAATAATTGGTGTTAATGCAAAAGCTCGTAAAGTGTTCATATCTTTAGTTTTATTAGCATAAATATGATGCATTTGTGGTTTGATTTTATAAATTCGTTCTAAATATTGTGGACTTACCTCATCAACATAGCCTTCTAGAGTGAAACCAATGCTAGTGAGAGTTTCTCTTCCGCGCAAAGCGGTAATTGAAACTTTATTGTGTCCCTTAATATGGCGATAAAATGACTTCTGATTAGTCGTTGCAAAAATCAGACGACCATCTTCATTAAAGTCAATATCGATAATATTGGTATGTGGATCACCATTTTGATCAACGGTACCAAAAATTACTGAATGGAAACAATCAACGATTAGATCTAGGAATTCGTCGTTACTTAAATTGCGATCGAGTTCAGGAACATGTTGTCTCATAATAATCTTTCCGTTTCTATATACTTTCTGTAATTTTTATCTATATTATTTCTTATAGTGTACATGACACGATTAACTAAAAACAACTTTAATGCTCATTATTTTCCCATTTTAAATGTATAATTGTTTAATATTAATTTTTCTGGTAAAATTTTAGCTAACAAAAAATAAGAAAAGAGGCAGAATATGAATTTAGATTATAAGAAATTGGCCCAAGCCAAAAAGGACGACATTCTTCGTGATCTTGACGAATTAATCGCAATCGACTCATCTGAGGATTTGAATAATACTTCCGAAGAGTATCCTGTTGGTCCAGGTCCAGTTAAGGCAATGAAGAAATTCTTATCGTTTGCACAGCGTGATGGTTTCCATATCAAAAATGTTGACAATTACGCTGGCCGTGTCGACTATGGTACTGGTGAAAAACGTTTAGGCATTATTGGCCACATGGACGTGGTTCCAGCTGGTGACGGCTGGGTAACTGATCCTTTTAAAATGTTAATTAAGGATGGTAAAATCATTGGTCGAGGTTCTGCCGATGATAAAGGTCCTGCCCTAGCTGCATATTATGGCATGCTTTTACTTAAAGAAGCTGGATTTGAACCTAAGAAAAAGATTGATTTTATTGTGGGAACCAATGAGGAAACTAATTGGGTTGGCATTGATTACTACCTAAAACATGAGCCAACCCCTGATCAAGTATTCTCACCTGATGCCGAATTTCCAATTATCAACGGTGAACAAGGGATCTATACCCTGACCATGACCTTTAAAGATGACAATAAAAAGGGATCAGTAATCCTTAAGTCATTCAAGGCCGGCATTGCCGAAAACGTAACTCCTCAAAAGGCATATGCAACTATTGTTGGTAGTGATTTAGCCACAATGAAGGAAAAATATACTAAGTTTTTATCAGATAATAAACTTGAAGGCGAATTCACTATTGAGGGCGATGAAGCTAAGATTGAATTAACTGGTCAAGGTGCCCATGCATCTGCACCTCAAGTTGGTAGAAATGCGGCTACATTTTTGGCAGTATTTCTAGATCAATTTGATTTTGCTGGTCGCGATAAAAGCTGGCTTCATTTCTTAGCCGATGTTGAACATGAAGACTTTAACGGCAAAAAATTAGGCGTTGCTCATCATGATGACTTGATGGGTGATCTCTCAAGTGCTCCATCAATGTTTGACTACGAGGAAGATGGAAATGCTGTTTTGAAAGATAATATTCGCTATCCTCAAGGTACTGATCCAGATAAGATGGTTAAGCAAGTTGAAGAAAAATTTGGTGATATCTTAACTCCAAGTTTTGCTTCATTTGAAGAACCTCATTATGTACCCGGAGACGATCCATTAGTTCAAACCTTGCTCAAAGTTTATGAACGCCAGACTGGTAATAAAGGTCATGAAGTCGTGATCGGCGGTGGGACTTATGGGCGTTTATTTAAGCATGGAGTTGCATATGGCGCTCAACCTGAAGATGCTCCAATGGTTATGCACCAAGCAAATGAATATATGAAGGTAGATGACCTAATTAATTCAATTGCGATTTATGCCGAAGCTATCTATGAATTGACCAAGGACGCCGAATAAAAATTTTTACATGTATCAAAAAAGCTTATATACTGATCTTGTTTTAATGCAGTATATAAGCTATAGAAAGTTGCTAGTGTCATATATCACTAGTGACTTTTTTATTTTTCCAATAAAACTTCTTCATTATTTTTCTTAGATTTTAGCCAAAAATGATGTCCCAAGTAACAAATAGCTACAAAAGGAATTGTATAGTACAATGCTACTCTTTGGGTTGGATCGAACCAGATTAACACACAAGAAAGCAGGCTTGATATAAATGCAAAATATGGAATTACAGGATACCATGGGGTCTTGTACTTCAATTCACTGAGTTGATGACCTGAGTTTAAAAATGCCCTTCTAAACTTCAATTCTGACCATGCAATCGCCGTCCAAACGAATACAACAGCTAATCCAGAAATAGAAACTAATACTAGATAAACCGTCGAGGCAGCAACTTTACTAGAAATCAAAGCGAAAATTCCGCCTAACATACTTACTACTAATGACAATACTGGAATACCACGCTTATTAGTTTTGGTGAATGCTTTAGGAATTGTTCCTTCGTTGCCCAACGACCAAAGCATTCTAGTTGAAGCATACAAACCTGAATTGGCCGCAGAAATAATTGCAGTCAAAACTACGAAGTTCATAATATTTGCAGCAAATGGCACATGAATTAGGTCAAGCACATACACAAATGGGCTTTGAGTTACTCCAGCCGTATGATAAGGAATTAATGCAGCCATAACTACAATTGAGCCAATAAAGAAGACAATTAAACGCCAAAGTGTTGTCCTAATTGCTTCAGGAATAGCTTTCTGAGGATTCTCTGCTTCACCAGCCGTAATGCCAATAAGCTCAGTTCCTGAAAAAGCAAAGTTTACTGTTAGCATTGTTGTAAATACTCCACCCCAGCCGTTGGGGAACCAGCCATTTTTATAAAAATTAACCAATCCCAATGTGCTTGATAAACTTTGCTCAACTGATCAATCAAAGCTGTTGCGGTCCATAATTTATTATTAGTATCTACGCCTTGTTTTTCCAATTCATACGACATTGCACCATCTAGGACTAATCCCTTATTTTTAATCTGTTCAAGCAAACCCATTTTTTTCATGCTGTCAACATTATTTTAGTAAATTTCCTAAATAATAGCCGCAATAAACTAGAACCAAGCCACCCAAATATGATGACACCGCGTAGAATACAAGACCACGATAATTTTTACTCTTATAAAGCTCAACTAATTCTGTATTCATAGTGGAAAAGGTTGTATAGCCACCCATTACTCCAGTTCCTAGTAATGCATAAATAAAAGTGTTAGCACCAATTCCAAAAATCAAGCCTAAAATTAGTGCTCCAGTTAAGTTAATAAACAAAGTCGGTGTAGGTAAATTAGAAAATTTATTACCAATCCATTCCCAATGCTTTTTACCATAATTAGTAATAGCATAACGAAGCATAGCTCCAATTGATGCACCAATTCCTGCAAGCAAAAAATTCATCGTGTATTCCTTTCCTTTCTTACTAATTGACCAACTTTTTTACCAATTTTCATTCCTAACATAGCAAAAACAAAGCCAAAAATAATTGAGCTAAAGTAATAAATTACTGCTTCGATTGGCAAATTAGCCTGCATATTTTTTAAAACATCAAGATTAAAAGTTGAAAAAGTAGTAAATGCACCTACAAAGCCAGTACCTAATCCAACTACAAGCCACTGCCTAATCTCTTTAGTTTCAATAAAAAAGTAGGTGAAAAACGCTAATAAAAAGCAACCTATGACATTACCCCAAAAAGTACCATAATAGCTGAAGTTTGCATTTAAACCAGCACGTGCCATACCACCAAAAAAGGCGAAAATAGCGATACTAATGTAATTAATAAATTTTGAATTCAAACAGATTCCTCCCACAAAAAAACGTCTACTCTACCCCTATCGGATAAAGTAGACGTCATTAGATTTTACTCGGTTAATGGCGAACGTCATCGCCTATTCAGTTAACAGTTATCATCATACGACTTTTCTGTTTGGTTGGCAAGTTGTATTGTGTGCGTGTCGCAAAGCGACACGCAGTTTGATTATTTAATAAAAAATTTAGTAACAACGTGCTTGAAATAATGTATAATTATTTTTAACGAATGTTTGAAAGGAGCCTCAATCTTGACTTTTCCATATGAAGATAAATTTCGCATTTACTGTAAACAACAAAAGAAACTAGCCGATTCAACTATTTCTCTAGCCTGTTCTTCAATTTCAACTTTTTGGGATTATTATTCTGGTAGTTTAGATGCTACTGAAGCAAATGTAGAAAATGTTACAACTGGAGATATACGTAACTTTTTAGATTCACTTGAAAATAAACTCCATATGAAAAGTAATACAGTAAATAAATATCTTAGTCACATAAAGATGTATTTTGTTTTTTTGAATGAATATGGCTACATCATTACTTATCCATTGCTCACTTTACGTGGTAATCGCTTCAATCGTAAGCAACACTATGTTATTGGCTGGGAAAATTATTTATCAGAATTAATTCAAATAAAAAATATTCATCCTGAAACTATCAAGATGATGGCTGCTATTGCTTGTGGTTTTAAGCCAAAAGAAATTATGATTTTGCATGTAAATGAATTGTTGGCAAAAGTTAAAGAAAATGATGTCAGAGAATATATCCAAAATCACACTAATTTTGCCAATAACGATAATCCCTATCTGTTTGCTCGCCGCGATGGTAAACATTACGCTTCTGATTTTAATATTAACCAAAAAATTGCCCCTGACCGTTCAATAGTCGGCATGCCATTAACTACACATAAGCTTCGGATGTCTTATGTCTACTCTGTTTTGTCTAATTCAAAATTAACAGAAGCGGATTATATTGAAAAATTACATCTTTCAATGAAAACTTTAAATTACTACCGTAAAAATATGACACTCTATGTAGAAACCAGTAAATTTGAATTAAAAAAATAAACAAGCAAAAACGACTACCCATTTCGAGTAGTCGTCTTTGTTTGTTGAAGGTGAAATTTCAACAAATCTATCTTAGTCAGAACTTGGAGTTATCTATTAGTACCAGCCATTTGCTTGCCAGAAACTTTTAGCAGCGCTCCAAGAGCCATATCTAGATTTGACATAATTATCCGCTACACGTTCTTGGTTAGCAGCTGAATAATCACCATTCAAATAAGATGAAGAAAGTTGATACTTACCTACATATTGGCCATTTCTAGCACTGTATGAGCCACCAGATTCTTTGCTTGCAATCCATGCCTTTGCACTAGCTTCGGAACCTGTTGCGGTTGATGAATATGAACTAGTTGTTGTCGTCTTAGGTGTATAGTTCACATTTGAATAAGTGTATGAACTTTGACTTTGGCTAGCTTGTGTAGTTTGTTGAGCTGGCGTTTGTGTTTGAGTGTAGGTATTTTCTTGTCTAGCTTGAGTATTTTGGCTAGTAGTATAATTAGTTGCTAATACCCATTGATTTAAGCCAAGATCATACCACTTCTGTCCCTTTGAATCATAAGCAGTTTTTATAATCTTCCAGTTAGTACCTGCAGCTAGAGTTTGACCAGTTGCAACTGGATTTTCATAGTTATTATAAACGGTAGTAGCTTGTATAGTTGTATACACTACTGCATCATTTTGCACAACGGCAGCTTGTGCTTCATTATTATCTAGTTGATTGATTGCACCAATACCTGCAAGTGATAAAGCAGCAACAGCAATAGTCTTAGTTAAAATAGATTTAGTTTTCAAAAAACATCTCTCCTTAAATTAAAACGTCAATTACTATTCGTCATTTTTGTTTTATTATTCTCTTGCAATTGACATTTTATATAATACCTGCTTCGAGTTGCAGTTCCATCACAGCCAGATCACACAATGATTAAAGAAAAATGTTTTTTCGTAACAGTTGGAAATATTTTTAATAAATCTAGATTTCTCTGCAATATTTGTAAAAATCATGCAATATATGAACAAAATTTGACGACAAAGCATCCCTACGCCATAAAAGATCGTTTTAGGGATGCTTATTTAATTAATAATCTAATTCTTGGTCCATACTTGCAGGCCAGCCACCAATACCACGTTTTTGATCAAGGCCACGCAATGTCTCCATCTCTTCAGCAGTAAATTCAAAATCAAAAATATCCAAATTATCCTTCATGTGTAACGGATTCGTCGAGCCAGGAATAGTCATGATATTTTCTTGTACCAAGAAGTGTAACGCAATTTGTGGCACTGTCTTATTATACTTCTCAGCCAAAGAAAGTAAGGTTGGGTCATTAAATAAAGCCTTCATCCTTCACCGAGTGGTGACCAAGATTCATGTACAATATTATTTTCAATTAAATATTTATGCATTTTCTTTTGTTGCTTAAAGACAGACGTTTCAATTTGATCAACTACTGGCTTAGTATCGAAATTATTCATAATTTCATTTACTTGATCATGGTTGAAGTTACTCAGTCCAATTGAACGTAGCTTTCCCGCCTGATATGCCTCCTCAAGTGCCTGGTAAGTACCTAAACTATCAGACATAGGCCAGTGAATAATCATTAAGTCAAAATAGTCTTGCTGGGCGCGAATTAACGATTCATCAATCCCCTTCTTCGTCTCTCTATAACCACTTGTTTGCGCTTTAGTGGTCAAAAAAATGTCTTCACGTTTAATGCCGCTTTTGTTAATAGCATTGCCTACTTCTGCATGTTCCAAAGCCAAAGATTGGAGTTTTTACACCGTTATTAAAAGTTAAATATTTTATTTTTATTCCTCAATATTTTATTCAGGATCAGATGCAGAGTGATAAGTAATACTAAATCCAGCTTGATATTCCTTACCTGGCTCCAAATGATTCATACCATATTTGTGCTCTAGCTCACCATCAGCATCTTCTCTATCTGCAATTCCCCACCATGGCTCAATACATACATAATTAGCGGTATTTGGATATTGTGACCAAATG
Organism: Lactobacillus sp. UMNPBX1; assembly: GCF_002554085.1. NCBI lineage: Bacteria > Bacillati > Bacillota > Bacilli > Lactobacillales > Lactobacillaceae > Lactobacillus > Lactobacillus sp. UMNPBX1. The sequence goes on along the minus strand of NZ_PCZI01000017.1, from coordinate 20,365 downwards.
CCAACATATGGTGCATTTCTAGTCCAAACATTGATGTGGAATTTACTCTTATCAGTTCTCAAAGATACTTTATTGTCATGACCATGTAATTCATAAATCAAGGCATCATCTTTAAATAGCTCATCACTTAAACCAATAAAACTATCAGTCGAAGCTAGAGAACGATTATTCCAGTCAAGATATGCTCCTTTAAGTGGGATTTTTACCCTAGCAATAGATGGATGCATATCGAAATAATAATCTTCTTTCTCTTCCCCATTATTTACTGGTAAGTTAAATCCAGGGTGGCCACCTACACCAAAAATCATAGTTTCATCTGATTTATTAACTACGCTAAAGTTTTCTTCCAATAAATTATTCATCAAATTATAGTTAACTCTGAATTCAAATTTAAATGGATACATTTCACGCGTTTTTTCATTATCTTTCAGTAAGAACGTGATACTTTCTTGTGTATGATTCTCCACTTCAAAATCACAATCACGGGCAAAACCATGCTGACCCATATGATAGGTCTTACCTTGATACTTATATTCATCATTCTTAAGTCGCCCTACAATTGGAAAAAGTACAGGTGCATGTCTGCCCCAGATCTCTGGATCAGCTTGCCACATATATTCTTCACCGGTATGAGCTCCTTTAACGCTCTGAACTTCAGCTCCGTGATCCGAAATCACTACTTCGATCATATTATTCTTGATTGTGTAATCCATAACTAAATTTCCCTCTACATATCAAACAGTTAAAAATCATAATGTAATCGCTTAATTATTTATATTTTAACATTAATGCGTCAATAAGCCAGAATAAAAACAAAAGAAACATACTAACCTAGTGTTGGATCATGAATCGACGGATTCACGATCTGGTACTTTTTATTTTGTCTAAAATAGAAAGTGAAGATAAAGCAAATCAAGTCTTCAGCTTTTTAGACACTTGATGTCGTAAAAGAAACGGACTGCTTTACCACCTATTATTAAGTCTCTTCGAAGTCTGTGGGCACTTAGATGCCGTGTTTAGAAAATTAGAATTAATAGGTTGATAAAGAGGTTTATCTTCACAGCGGAGGTTATATTATGGAATCACAAATTATTTTCGGTATTGATGTTAGCAGTAAATCTTCCACAGTTTGTGTGGTTAATGACCGGATCAAACAAGGCGAATCTTTTAGAATCTCTAATGATTCCTTTGGCTATCAAAAACTTTATGAGCAACTGAACCAATATTTGATAACTCCTTTAGTTGTTTTCGAAGCTACTGGTGTTTATTCTCTAAGCCTGCAAGCTTTCTTAGAGGATTATCATATTAAGTATTTGAAGCTTAATCCGCTTAAAGCGAAAAAGCTAATGGACAATAATTTACGCCATAATAAAACTGATAAGGTAGATGCTTATCGCCTGGCTTTAATTCAATTTAATGCCCCGCAAAAGCTGCGTGATCCACAGCCCAGAGAGTATCATGAACTTCAGAATGCCAGTCGCTATTATGAAGAACTTACTAGGAGTATAGTTACTACTAAAAATCAATTGCACCGCAACCTCCAATCCACTTTCCCACAAATTGAAGAAATACTGTCTCATCCATCTGGCAGAATTTATTGGGCGCTTGTTAGTCTTTTCCCACATGCTGGATATGTTCTAGAAAAGAATGAGACACAGGTAACTCAAATGCTTAATTCTATTTCTGGAATAGGACAACAAAGGGCACGGTACTTAACCACAAGATTATACGCTTTTGCTAGAGAAGCTTATCCTTATGATTCCAAAGATAGTATTATCGTTAGAGCTATTCAAAGGAACATTTCTAATTTATTTTCACTCCAGCAAGAACGCGACTATGTAATTAACTACATGGAAAAGCTGGCTAAAGCAGTAAACGCTCGTGCTTTATCCATCTATTTGAGTATCCCAGGGGTTGCTAGAATTACGGCAGTGAGATTAGTAGCAGAGCTCGGTGATCTAAGACGGTTTAGCACTTCAGCTCAAATTGATGCGTTTGTTGGCATTGATCCAGGAAGGTACCAATCTGGTGAAAAAGACAGTTCTCTTGGCATTACCAAGCATGGCAATCATATTGCCAGAAAAATACTTTATCGAGTTATTACTCAAATGGAGACGGTAAAGGCTACGCAGCCTTGCCATATAACTGATTATTATGACAAGAAAAAACGATCTTCAAATAGCCAAGGCTATAAGAAAATCGCCATTGCATCAGTCCATAAACTGATACGCACAATGTTTGCTCTTATCAAACATGATCAATTATATGATTACAACATAGCCACCAAAAATAAAAGACTTTAGCTGAAATCAAATAATCAACTTAAGTATAAGCAACCTATGGAAAAACTACAAGTATTCATAGGCTTATTTGTGGTACTTTCGCTTTTTCTTAAATTTAAACTCTTATTTGCTTTAACCTTATTCGCATCATTAAAACAAGTAAATTTATTTTCTTAAATCATTGATAATACTTGACTTTGGGTAGAAAAAAAGCATTCAAACTTTGAATTGAATGCTTCATTCGTGATTCTTTGATCAATTAGAGAATAAATTTAGTTAAGTCTTTATTCATAATAATATCGCCTAACTTATCTTCAACATAGGCTTCAGTAACTGTGATTTCACCCATTTCCATATCAGGCCCTTCGTAAAGAACGTCTTCTAAGAGCTTTTCAAGAATAGTTGAAAGTCGACGAGCACCAATATTATCAGTGCCTTGGTTAACATCAAAGGCAATCTCCGCAATTTTATCAACGGCTTCTTGGGTGAAGACTAACTTAATGCCATCTGCCTTCATTAAAGCAATGTATTGCTTAAGCAATGAATTTTGTGGATCCTTCAAGATCTTGACAAAATCGTCCTTGGTTAAAGCGTTAAGTTCAACCCGAATTGGAAAACGTCCTTGAAGTTCTGGAATCAAATCACTAGGCTTACTTTCAGCAAAGGCACCTGCAGCAATAAACAAAATATGATCAGTTGAAACTGGGCCATATTTTGTATTTACAGTTGAGCCTTCAACGATTGGTAAAATATCTCTTTGAACACCTTCACGAGAAACTTCACCAGAATTACGTTTATTACCAGCAATAATTTTATCAATTTCATCAATAAAGATAATTCCGTTATTCTGGCTTCTTTCAATAGCATGTTGATAGATAGCGTCATAGTCAACTAACTTACGTGATTCTTCTTGAATCAAAACTTCACGTGCTTCTTTTACTGATAAAGTACGCTTAACCTTTTTCTTAGGCATAAGATCACTAAGCATTGAGCCCATATCCATCCCCATTTGACCCATCATGTCACTCATTGGGTTGGCCTTAGGAGCTTGTTCTACCTCTATGGTAACTTCGTGATCTTCAAGTAAGCCTTTAGCTAGCTTTTCAGCCACATCCATTCGTTTGTTTCTTACATCAGCAGAAACATCCTCTTCATGATCTTCTTCGCGATTATTTTCTCCCATCAACATAGACATCATATCTTGCATTTGCTGCATTTGATTTTCACGACGTTCATGTTTCTCTGCTGGAGCTAACAAACGAACCAATTCTTTATTTGCTTCTTTAGTTGCTTGAGTCTTTACACGAGCAAATTGGTCCTTTTCTTCCATTCGTACGGCTTCGGAAACCAAGTCACGGACCATTGATTCAACGTCACGTCCTACATAACCTACTTCAGTAAACTTCGTTGCCTCTACTTTAACAAAGGGAGCTTCTACAATATCAGCTAAACGACGAGCAATTTCAGTTTTACCTACACCAGTAGGACCAGCCATTAATAAATTCTTAGGCGTTACTTCACGTTGCATTTCTTTAGATAACTGCATTCTACGGTAACGGTTGTAAAGAGCTATCGCAACTGATTTTTTAGCTTCATCTTGGCCAATAATATATTCGTTTAAAATTTTAACTATTTCTTTTGGGGTCTTAATAGCCATTTCCTTCACTCCTAAATTTCATCAGTGACAATTTTATCATCAGTGAAAACATCAATTCCTGAAGCAATCTTTACAGCTTCATGTGCAATTTCATCGGCCTTCATATCTTTTGCGTGTCGAGTCATGGCAATCGCTGCGGCTTGAGCAAAATTACCACCTGAACCAATTGCAACTACGTTTTCATCAGGTTCAAGTACTTCACCATTACCTGAAATTAAAAGTAGGTCTTTGTCATCAAAAGCAATCAACATTGCGTTTAATTTTTGTAGAGTTGGATCCTTACGCCATGCTTGAGCCATTTCCACGGCAGCACGACGAAGATCGCCTGAGTAGCTTTCGAGCTTGCCCTCAAGCATATCTTGAAGGCTGACTGCATCAGCTACACCACCGGCAAAACCAATTACTACACGATCATGGTAAATACGACGAATCTTACGCGCTGTTGCCTTGGCAATAACTTTTTCGCCTAAGGTTACTTGTCCATCACCGGCAATTGCTGTTTTTCCATTAAATCTTACTGAACAAATTGTTGTCATGTTAAACCTCAACTTTCTTTATTACGAGGAAAATATTTTTGATAATCTGATTTTAAATGAGCCATTGTTACATGAGTATAGATTTGCGTTGCTGATAGACTACTGTGTCCTAATAACTCTTGGACACTTCGCAAATCTGCTCCATTATTAAGCATCGCGGTAGCAAAGCTATGTCGCAACTCATGTGGGTGTACTTTACCACTAATTCCTGCCTGATTAAAAGTTTTTTGCATTACAGTTTCAATTCCGCGGCTAGTAATGCCAGTTCCTTGATTATTTAAAAATACATGCTGTTCATCATCATTTTTAAGTAATAATGGACGTGCATTTTCTAAATAAGCAATCAAAGATTTTTTTGTTTTATCATCAAAAGCAACATAGCGGTCTTTATTTCCTTTACCGTGAACCAAAATTGTCTGTAAGTCTAAATCAAGTTGATTCAAAGTAAGATTACTAACCTCACTTACCCGCATCCCTGTCGCATAAAACAGTTCAAACATTGCCAAATTTCTCATCGTCAAAGGCTTATTTCCTTTCAATGAATCAAAAACCTGCTTTAATTCAGGCTGGTAAAAAAATTGCGGTAATTTTTTCTCACCACGGCGTAAAGTAATACCCTGAGTTGGATCGATTGCCACTAGTTTGCGGCGGGTTAAAAAACGGTAAAAAGAATGCAGGCTGGACATCTTGCGCAACTGACTACTACGGGCTAACTTGCGTTCTGCTAAATGTTGTAGATAAACCTGGATATCACGTTCTCTTACTTTAGTCCAACCTGGGAATCCACCATTTTCATGCCAAAACCTTTCCGCTTCATGCAAATCTGTTTGATAAGCTAAAACGGTTTTCGCACTATAATGACGCTCATTTTGTAAATATGATAAAAATTGATCTAACTCACTTTGCCTTTGGTTCATTAATCTAAAACTTCCGTCTTAAATTCATCTAAACTAGCAAGACCACGTTCACTGACCTTCTCATGGCGCTCACGCTTCTTGCGAATCTTCTTACCCTCTAGTGGAGGTAGCAAAGCAAAACTAGCATTCATTGGTTGGAAATGTTTAGCACTCGTAGTAGTTATGTAGTTAGCCATTGAGCCTAACGCAGTATCTTTTGGGAAAGCCACAGTATCTTTCCCCATAGCTTCACGTGCTGCATTAATTCCTGCTACTAAGCCACTACCTGCACTTTCTACATAGCCTTCAACACCTGTCATCTGGCCTGCAAAAAATAATCCAGGCTGCTCTTTTGCCTCGTAAGAAGCTGTCAAAACTTCTGGTGAAGCCATATAAGTATTACGATGCATTTTACCATAACGAACGAAACGTGCATTTTCTAAGCCTGGGATCATTGAAAATACTCGTTTTTGTTCACCAAATTTCAAATGAGTTTGGAAACCAACAATATTATACATTGAAGCTGCAGCATTATCTTGGCGCAACTGTACAACTGCATAAGGAGTTTTGCCTGTATGTGGATCTTCTAATCCTACTGGTTTAAGTGGACCAAAAAGCATTGTTTTAGCACCACGCGCTGCCATTACTTCAATTGGCATACACCCCTCAAAAACATCGCTATTTTCAAAACCATGTAATTGCGCAGTTTCAGCGTTAATTAATTCCTGACTAAACTTTTCATATTGCTCTTTAGTCATAGGACAATTCAAATATGCAGCTTCACCACGATCATAACGCGACTTTTTATAAACAATGTTCATATCAATCGAGTCAGCGGCCACAATCGGAGCTGCTGCATCAAAGAAATGTAAACTATCAGTTCCAGAAAATTTTTGAATCTGTCCAGCTAAAGCATCACTAGTTAACGGACCAGTTGCAATAATTGTAATCCCATCTTTCGGAATTTCAGTAACTTCTTCTTCGTGAACAGTTACATTCTCTAACCCACGCAAAGTGTCAGTTACGTATTTACTAAAACTATCACGATCAACGGCTAATGCTCCACCTGCAGGCACTTGAGTTTTGTCGGCAGCTTTCATGATCAATGAATCTAAATGGCGCATTTCTTCTTTTAAAAGACCTACAGCATTAGATAATTGATTTGATCTCATTGAATTGGTACAAACCAGTTCCGCAAATTCACCAGTTTCATGAGCTGGAGTCTCCTTTTTTGGTCGCATTTCATAAAGGTCAACATGAATACCACGCTTAGCTAATTGCCAAGTTGCTTCACTACCAGCAAGACCTGCACCAATAACTGTTACATTTTTTGGCATTTACTCACCTATATTTTCTATGTTAATTGTTTTTTTCGTTTTCACTGTCTTCACGATAATCACCGTTAGGACAAAGAATCACTGGACCTTTTTTAGAATGCTTTTCTACTAAAAAGTGGCCATCATTTGGACAATTTCTGCCAATTGGCTTGTCCCATGAGACAAAGTCGCATTCTGGATAACGAGAACAGCCGTAGAATTTACGATTTCTACGTGATTTCTTTTCGATAACCTGACCTTTGCCACATTTTGGACAAACTACACCGATTTCTTTAATGATTGGCTTAGTATTACGACAATCTGGGAAACGAGAACAAGCATAGAACTTGCCATAGCGTCCCATCTTAATCACCATTGGTGCACCACAAATATCACAATTAAAGCCAGCTGGCTCATCCTTGATTTGTACCTTTTCGATTTCACTATCAGCCTTATTTAATTCTTTCTTAAACGGTTGATAGTATTCGTCAACAACATGAACCCAATCCTTTTTACCATCTTCGACTTCATCCAATTCATTTTCAAGTCGGGCGGTGTAATCAACATCAGTAATATCTGGGAAGAAGCTTTCAATTAAGCCATCAACAATTTCACCTAATTCAGTTGGTACAATTGAACGACCATCAAGTTTAACATAATAGCGGCGTTGAATTGTATCTATTGTAGGTGCATAAGTTGAAGGACGGCCCACGCCATTTTCTTCCAATGCGTGAACTAATGATGCTTCAGTATAGCGTGCTGGTGGTAACGTAAAGTGCTGTTTGTTATCGGACTTAGTCATCTTGACCTTGTCACCCTCTTCAAGATCAGGTAAGTCAACATTCTTTTCTTGTTGATTATCATAAACCTTGGTGAAACCAGCAAATTTCAATTTAGAACCAGTAGTTCTAAAAATCACACCATTTTGAACAATATCTGCACGAACAGTATCATAAACAGCTGGGGTCATTTCACTGGCCAAAAAACGTGACCAAATCAATTTGTATAAACGATATTGTTCCGTAGTTAGGACACTCTTTAATGACTCCGGTGTGCGATATACAGATGTTGGGCGAATGGCCTCGTGAGCATCTTGTGCGTCCTCTTGATTCTTAAAATGGCGTTGACTCTTAGCTGCAAATTCTGCACCATAATTTTCATGCAAAAACTTAGAAGCCTCTTGTTGGGCAACTGGTGATGTTCTCTTAGAGTCAGTTCTCATATAAGTAATCAAACCAACTGTTCCTTGCTTACCTAAAGAAATCCCTTCATATAATTGCTGAGCAATACTCATAGTTCTACGAGTACGATAACCTAAACGCTTATTGGCTTCTTGCTGCATTGTAGAAGTTGTAAATGGGGCTGCTGGCTGACGCCGACGTTGCCGAGCAACAACTTTATCTACTACAAAGTCCTTTTTCTTATCGATTTTAGCCAAAACATCCTTAACAGAATCGATATTAGGCAATTCTTTCTTTTTGCCATCAACACCATAAAAGGCAGATTTAAAAGTTTCTTTACCCTTAGCAAATTCCGCATCAATTGACCAATATTCTTTTGGCTTAAAGTTCTTGATCTCCTTTTCACGATCAATCACTAATTTTAAGGCAACTGATTGTACACGTCCTGCAGATAAACCTTTTTTAACTTTGGCCCAAAGAATTGGTGAAAGTGAATACCCTACAATTCGATCAAGTACACGTCTTGCCTGTTGGGCATAAACCGTATCCATATCAATTGTCCGGGGATGCTTGAAACTTTCTTTAACTGCATCCTTGGTAACTTCGTTAAAAGTTACTCTATTCTTGGCTTTTTCGTCAAGATTCAATGCGTGCGCTACGTGCCAAGCAATTGCTTCGCCTTCACGATCGGGGTCGGATGCTAAATAAACATCCTTAGCCTTCTTGGCTTCGCTTTTTAATTCTTTAATGGTATCGCCTTTACCACGAATGGAAATATACTTAGGCTTATAGTCGTCTTCAAAGTCGATTCCCATTTGTGACTTAGGCAGATCACGAATATGCCCCTTGGAAGCAATAACGTGATAGTTTCTTCCTAAATATTTTTCAATAGTCTTAGCTTTTGCAGGTGATTCCACAATGACTAAGGTCTTTTTACGTTTTTTTGTTGTTTTACTTTTCGCTTTAGTAGGCATTAACTGCCTCCTTAATTCTTATTTTATTTTATGGGTACAGTCCAAAAATAACTAATACTTTCTGAATTGTCAAATCTTTATCTTGTTAAATTTAAAATCAACAATTGGCGTAGCTCCTGCTTCAATTAATTGATTGGGACCTGCAGACAATGCATTAGTAATTGGTCCAGGTACTGCATAAATATCGCGATTTTCTTGTAACGCTAAATTAGCAGTAATCAGTGAACCCGACTTTTCTTTAGCCTCAGTAACGATTACGCTTTGACTTAAGCCGGCCAAGATACGGTTGCGTTCAGGAAAACGATACGGACGCGGTGGTGTACCAGGCAAATATTCACTAATCAATAGTCCCTTTTGCACAATCTCTTCTTGTAAAGCAAAATTTTGCATTGGATATGAAAAATTTAAACCATTGCCAATAACCGCAATTGTTTTTCCTTGGTTGAAAAGTGCAGCCTTATGAGCTAAGGCATCAACGCCTTTTGCTAAGCCACTTGCTACAACCTGACCAGATTGCACAATATTAGGTACCAAGCGATTAATAACATCTTGACTATACTTAGTCGGATAGCGTGAGCCAACAATTGTAATGATTTCTTTTTGCAGTAAAGAAATATCTCCTCGGGTAAACAATACCATAGGTGGTCGATAAATTTGACGTAGTTTTTCTGGATATGCTTCATCGAAAAAACTGATTACGTCACACTGCTGTTCAATTTGTTGTACCATTTGATCCAACTGATCATCCTGAAAAGCGCGATAGCATGCATCCATTAGCTCCTCAGTTAATTCAATTTGTTCTAATTCTTCAAATTCAATTTCTGTTTCATCAGTTAACTGATTAGCAATTGTCAGCGATTTAACATAACCAATCCCTTTTTGCAATTTTAATTTTAGTAGAAATTCTGTTTTTTTCATAAAAAAAGCCCTCCACTATTTATTACGCAAAAAGAGACCATTATTTTTTTATAAATTGAAATTTATTCAAAAAAATCACTGACTGGATCAAATGTTTTGCGGTGAATTGGCGTAGGGCCATACTTTTTCAAGGCTTCAATGTGCTCCTTGGTGCCATATCCTGCATTATGATGAAAGCAATATTGAGGGTATATTCTATCATAATCATCCATCAATTGATCTCGAAAGACCTTGGCCACAATTGAAGCTGCCGCAATTGAATTCGACTTAGCATCTCCCTTAATCAATTTAACTTGGGGTAGATTTACTGGCACATTCATTGCATCTACCAAAAGTGCATTCGGCTTAACATCAAGTGCTCGTACTGCTTGAGCCATCGCTTGACGGTCAGCTTCATAAATATTAATTTGATCGATTACCTCTGCACTTTTTACTCCAATACCAACACTAACTGCTTCCGCTAAAATTTTAGGATATAACTTCAATCGTTTCTCTGGGCTCAATTTCTTCGAGTCGTTTACATCTAATAAATCAAAATCTTGATCAATTATCACAGCAGCAGTTACTACCGGTCCAGCTAAAGGGCCACGTCCTACCTCATCAACACCCGCTACTAATTGTCCCTTTTCCCAGAACTTTTTTTCATAAGAAAAGCGACGCAAAAACTCTTCTTTTTTTGCTAGTAATTTTGCTTGACGCTTACGATAACTAACTAACAATTTTTGTACGCCGGCCCGCGGATCTGCCTCAAGTTCGTTAATTTGGGCTTCAGAGACCTCAGATTTCAACAGTTCTTTTATTTCTTTAATTGTCATGGTCTATCTAACGTAATCCTTCCGATTGCACCCTTACGCAATTTTTGTAACATAAATAATGAAAAACGATCATAATCATCACGCATGCCATATTTTTCAGTCATTGACAAAAGCAAATCTGGATCAGCCATATCAACAATTTGCTGTTCAGGTAATTTAGAAAATTTAAGCAGATCCTTAGCATAAAATTCACGTAAATTTTTCAAAACAAATAATGCTACATCATCTGCATGAAAAACACTATCCTTAATTGCACCGAAAGCAGCTAATTTATAACCAACTTCCTGATCAGAAAATTTAGGCCATAAAATCCCTGGTGTATCGAGCACTTGAATATTAGCATTTGTTTTCAGCCATCTTTGTCCCTTAGTTACACCTGGTTTGTTACCGACTTCAGCCACGTTCCGACCAACTAAACGATTAATCACCGTTGACTTGCCACAGTTAGGAATACCTGCCAAAGCAATTCTAATAGTAGGATTTGAGGCCCCTCGTGCTTCTAGCTTCTCTGTTTTGGCAGCTGCCGCCTTTTTTACTAAGGAAACCAACTTCTGCATATTAGTATTGTGCAAGGAGTCAAGTGCCAAAACATACTTATTATCTCCAGCTAATTCTGCTGCCCATGCCTTTGTTAAAACTGGATCAGCTAAATCAGCCTTATTTAAGATAATAATATGTGGTTTATTACCAACTAGTTCTTCAATCATTGGATTTCTTGAAGCTTGCGGAATTCGGGCATCAAGTATTTCCACCAAAACATCAATCAGTCCTAACTTATCTTCCAGTTGATTACGAGCCTTGTTCATATGCCCCGGATACCATTGAATTGTTGCCATATTATCTCTTCTTTCTAAAATTAATCATTTTCATCATCTAAGAACACCACTTCTGACATCAAAATCTGTCTATATAAAGCCAGAAAGCCTCAACGATATTCTCTCTCTTGTTGTGCAATTTTACCTAAATAGTCACGTTCTTGTCTAAAAGCATATCTATATACCTCAGCTCTAAATTCTTTCTGATCATCGGGCAATTCTTTTTGTTTAATTGTATACTTTATTTCCCTAGCAAAATCAACTATAGAAGTTTGATTCATTTGTGCCCTTAAATCGAATTTTAATTGTTTTCGAATCTTTTTAGGTAAATAGATCTTTTTCATTTGATCCATAGCATACTCAATCATTGCCACACGAACTCGATCAACTTCCTTTCTCTGATCCAAATCAGGTATATCTTTGTCCAAGATCATGTGAAAAACAATTGTTGGAACAATCATACTTAGTAAAATAAGCGTAATTTCACTCACCAAAATTAAATGGAAATCTGCTACATTAATACGTAAATCATATAACGTATATGCCAAGGCAAAAGTAACTGCTCCATGAATGCCACCCAGACTAAAAATCAATGCTTCTTTATTACTCGTTTTTCCTTTAATAGAAGGGCTAAATCGATAATAAAAGTATCTAATAAGCAAATTAGCTAGGTATAAAATTATTCCGTTATAAAAAATAAAGGCATTAGTAAGCCTTCTTCGCTCAGATTCAACGTTATGAATCAATCCGGCTGCAACGACTGCAATAATTCCAGAAACGTGAATTTCTTCTGCTAAAAAATATATTATTAACGGTGTCAAAAAGAATATGACATCAACCGGCATTGCAACACCAGCAGATAAATGATATTTGGAGCGAAAACTTTCCTGACGCAAGAAAACTAATAAAGTAGCCACCAAAGCTCCTAGAAAAATACCTCCACCTGCAGAATATAAAAAATTACCTATTGCTTGTCCAATCCGTAATTCTTGATGCAAGTACCAATCAACTGCCATATTAAGCAAAATGATACCTGAAGCGTCATTAAACAAAGACTCATCTTTTAGGTAAAAAGCAATCTTCTTAGGCAGCTTCAATCCATGTGTTACAGATTCTGTTGCTGTAGCATCTGTTGGCGTTGAAATTGCAGCCAGAATAAAAGCCAGTGGTAGAGAGACCCATACTAAAATAGATCCCGAATCCCGCAGTTATAGTTGCCAAGATAATCATAATAACCGTTAACCCAATATTGCACGCCACGAACGTAAAACATTATACAACCTAGTACGTTGTCCCTCAAAAAATAGTAATGGCGCTACAATCAAGCCCATAAATAATTCCGAGCTAAAGCTCTCAATTAATGAATTAGTTTGTGGTACTAGTGCAATAGCCGCTCCAATCGCCATTGCAATGTAATTAACTGATATTCTCTTCAAAAAGCGTTGTTGAATAATCGTCGCAAATGCTACCGCAAAGACAATAAAACCAATAAAAATTACTACCTGCATTTTTCTATCCACTTAATAAAAAAGCCCAGGCATCTATCAGGCTTGGGCTTAATACATCATTTTGTCTTCATACATTCGATAAGCACGATCAAAAATTGACATACTTGGTAAATAACTAGCATTCAATTCCAAATAATCTGACAATTTCTCATAATCTTGTTCTTGCTTAGGAAAAGTCAGGTCATGCTGTGCATTATTCGCAAATTGAGCTACGTCATCAGCTGAATCTGCATCCCTTTGCGTCATTAAATATCGATAAAAACTTTCTCGGTAAGCCATAATTACTCCACATAATATAAGATCGCATAAGCGCCATTGCCAGCATGTGTTGCGATAATTGGACTTGTCTCTGCCACTAAAACATTAATTGCAGGATTGATTGCACGAATTTTTTCAGCTAATTCTTCCATTAATTCAGGTGTATCAACGTACGAAATGCCTACTTCTTTAATATGCTCTTTATTATCTGCGATTTCTTTTAACACTCGTTCATCAAAAGCACGTGTAAATTTCTTACCTCGTCCTTTTTTGGCTACGATTAACTTACCTTGTGGCATCTGAAGAGCGATTCTAATATTAAGCATAGTAGCAATTCGACCAGAAAGTGCACCTAAACGGCCACCCTTGATTAAGTTTTGTAAATTAACTACCATCATTTCCAGTTTTTGAGTACTACGAATCTTTTTAACATGATCAATAATCTCAGCCATGCTTTTACCAGCCTGAGCATCCTTAGCAGCAGCCAAAACTTGGAAGCCTTCTGCCCTGTCGGTTAGTTCAGAGTCAATAATTGTAACATTATCGCTTTGACCTGCAATTTCTGCAGCTTGACGAGCGGCATCTATCGTACCACTTAATGATTTAGCTAAGAAAATACCAATCACTTGACTGCCATCTGCAGTTAATTTTTTAATCACATCAACAAAACGGCCAATTGGTGGCTGACTAGTCTTAGGTAAGCTCTCCGCTTCGTTCATCTTCTTGACAAAATCACTTCTAGTGATATCAATCCCATCCACATATGACTTACCGTCGATGGTAATCGTCAATGGGACTACTGTAATGTCATATTTTTCAACTTCTTCTGGTGTTAATTGGACGGAAGAGTCCGTCATAACTTTTATCTTCGACAACGTATTCGCCTTCAATTCTAATTTGTTTACCCGATTTATGATAAAATGTAAGCAACATATATACTGTATTGTATCAAAAAACTATTAGAAGAAAAAAGGATTGATTACACTTCATGAAAATTAGCAAACTTTGGCAGCAACCAGAACAACGATCAGAAAGGTACTACCTTCTAGATAATATTTTTAGTGCCATAACTCATGGGATTGGTTTCGGACTAGCAGTTACCGGCTTAGTAATTTTAATTGTAAAGGCAGCTCATACAGGCAGCCCGATGCGAGTTGTTACTTTCACAATTTATGGCTCTTGCCTGGTACTGCTTTATTTATTTTCCACACTATATCACAGTTTAGTTTTTACACGGGCCAAAAATATTTTTCAAATTTTTGACCATTCCTCAATCTTTCTTTTGATTGCAGGATCTTATACTCCATATTCACTTGTTGCAATTGGTGGAGCCTGGGGTTGGACTTTATTTGGCTTGATCTGGGGCCTAACCATCTTTGGCATCATTTACTACATCTTCAATCGTGGTAAACACGTCATACTTGATACAATCCTCTATGTTGCAATGGGATGGTTAGTTATCTTGTCAGGATCTTATTTATATGTTCGCTTAAGTCCAACTGGATTCTGGCTATTAGTTAGTGGTGGCATTGCTTACACAATCGGCGCGATTCTGTTCAGTATGCGCAATGTTCCCTTTATCCATACTATCTGGCATTTATTTGTTATGCTCGGTTCAATCTTAATGTACTTTTCCGTTTTACTTTATGTTTAAAAAATGTAGCAGTTGAATTCTGCTACATTTTTCTTTCTATTCAATTGTAGTCAAATAGCTTTCAATCGCTTCTTGATTATTCTCAACTTCACCTGAAACAACTAACTCTCGAATTTTATTCAAAGTCTGCCCCAATTTTGCACCTGGTCGCATCCCGCGATCTATTAAAAATCTCCCATCAACGGCTAGTTCCGACGCTTTTTTAATAGGTAAAGCCATATAACGATCAACTAAAGCTTCTGAAGAAATTGGTTGACCAACAATATGAGCAACGTCAATCGTATTAATTAATGTCTCTTCCCCTGCTAAGAATAATTCATAATCACTAGGAGCATGACTAGAAAGTAAATCAAATAGATTAATAATTCTTTCGACTTGCTCAGTCATAGCATTAGAGTTTTTCCAGTCACGCATAAAACGATGAATTTGTTCATTCGGTAATTTCAATAGCAAAATTATCAGTGACCACAAACTATTTTCCATCGTTGGACTGAATTTTAACTGTGGGAAAATAGCTAGTTGATCTTTTTTTCCGCCAAAATCAGGTACATCTTCACTCAAATTTGTATCAAGAAAAACCTGAAAAGCTTGCCAAGCATGTGGTCCTAAACCTAATTTTACAAATTCTTCTCGAATTCGTTCAACTGAAATTTTTTTAAGTAATTTATGATTATCCTTAATTGCCTGTTGGGTCTTGCTTTCTAACTTAAATTCAAGTTGACTCATAAAACGTACGGCCCGCATCATTCGCAAAGCATCCTCGTGGAATCTTTTTTCTGGATCACCTACAGCACGAATGACATGGTTTTTGAGATCATCTAGTCCGTTAAATAAGTCAACAATTTGCCCTCGTGTATCCATTGCCAGAGCGTTAATCGTAAAGTCTCTACGCTTTAAATCTTCATCTAAGTTTTGAACAAATGTTACATGATCTGGACGACGAAAATCTTGATAACCCGATTCTGTTCTAAAAGTGGTAATCTCATAACTTTCACCACCATAAAGGACAGTCACCGTTCCATGTTTAATTCCTGTATCAATTGACTTATCAAATAACTCTTTTACCTCTTCTGGATAAGCACTAGTAGTAATGTCTACATCATGAACATGACGATGTAACAAAACATCGCGGACAGAACCACCCACAAAGTACGCTTCAAAGCCTGCATTTTCTAATATCTGTAACACGGGCATTGCCTTGGTAAAAATTTCTGGTAAATTATCTATCTTTATCATATTAAAATCTCAATTCTTATTGTCTTTATTATTACTTTTGCTATACACTTTGTTAAAATTGAGGAAAGACATAAAGGAGGTAATCATTATGCGTAAGATTGATAAAAGTATCTTAATTGATATCCTCATGATCGCGCTAGGCTGTGCTATTTACGCTTTAAGTCTAGACATGATTTCTGTCCCCAATAAACTAGCCGACGGCGGACTAAGTGGTATTTCACTTCTTCTGCGGCATTTTTGGGGCATCAACATGGGACTATCGACCCTTGTATTGAATATTCCACTAATTTTGTTAGGCTATCGCTTTATGGGCAAACGTCTTTTAGCCTATACAATCTGGGGAACGCTCAGTCTTTCCCTTTTCTTATGGTTTTGGCATTCAGTACCTATTATAAAACAATTAGATTTAGAACACGACCTCTTCCTTTCAGCAATTTCTGCTGGGTCATTGTCTGGAATCGGATTAGGGTTAGTATTTAGATATAATGGTACTTCCGGTGGAACTGATATTATTGCCCGAATCTGTCAGATAAAATTTGGTATTTCGTCTGGCAAAATGCTTTTAGCTTGTGATGCAATAGTACTCTTCGCATCCCTATCTTACTTAGACATCAAGCATATGCTATACACATTATTAGCTTCTTTTGTCTTATCCCGAGTAATGGATACCGTTCAGCAAGGTGCATACACAGCCCGTGGTTTATTAATTATCTCTGACAAATATGAACAAATTGGCAAGATGATTGATTTAAAACTAAATCGTGGTTTCACATATCTAAAAGCTTTAGGTGGCTATCAACAAAATGAAAAACGTGTAATTTATGTTGTAGTCGCACCGCGGGAAATTCCATCAATCAAAGCTTTAATCAAGCAAGAAGATCCACATGCTTTTGTTTCAATAATTGAGGTAAATGAGGCAATGGGAGAAGGATTTACTTATAAAAAACCACATCGCTTTTTCATCCACAAGTAAAAAGCTATACCATGATGCATTTCATGATATAGCTTTTCTTTTACTAATAATTAATAATTACAGTCAATACGTTATTAGCTTTAACGTATTCGTTTTCTCCAATTTGAATGAATGGCCGTTCATCAATTTCTTTATGGCCAAGATTTTTAACTTTAGAGCCTTGTTTAACAAACTTACCTGGAATTGGCTGACCATTTTTATCATAAACATATGATGGATGCTTAATGCGGTTAATTGTCTCGGCTGTATCCTTAATGTATGGTAAAAATGCCCCTTCCTTAACGAATTTATTCTTACCAATCTTCACAAAATTATTGCCATTAATTGATTTAATGCCTAGGATCTTGTAAACACGGCCCTTTTTTAAATGTCCAACTTTTTCTCCTTTGCGGTTAAAAATCGTTGCTTTTCTAGTCAAGTTTAACTTTTTACCCTGACGAATTGGATTAGTTGAAGCTGCGTTAACTGTCTGAGCAGTCATCGCACCTAAACTTAAGGAGGCTAAGACTACTCCTGCCATATACATAATTTTTTTGTTCATCATGATCTCATCCCCTAATCATTACTCAATCTTCTTACTTATATTTTAACAAAAAATGCAGAGGTTATACACTTTTCTCTATTTTTATTTATGGGATGAATAACACTTATTCTTTGCAATCTTTCATGGCAAGAACTAATCTTAGCTTGTAAGCGTTTGTCAATATTAAGCAATCAAGAGGGTAAAAACAATGCCAAAAAAACAGTTACTCCCAAGAAGCTTTCGTTCATGTCTATTTACTTCTTGGGAATTAATGGGATAATTGGGTCCGGTGCCTTTTTACTACCTCAAACAATCTATAAAGATATGAACTTGATGAGTGTTTTCGTAACAATTTGTGCTGCTCTTACAGTAAGTATGGTTGCTCTTTGTTATGCTGACTTGTCAAGTCGTTTTACTGGATCAGGCGCAGCTTGGCTTTATTCATATCACGCCTTTGGACGATTTACTGGCTACGAACTTGGAATATATACTTGTTTTTTAGGATGCTGTACATATGCGGCAGAAATAGTAGCTTTGTTAACTATTTTAAAGACTTTGTCCCCTGTTTTTAGTAATCACGTTGTTTACTACGGGATAGCTATTGGAATAATTGTGCTGTTTACGATTATTAACTTATTTGGTCGGACAATTGTAAAATTAGTCGATAACTTATCCTCCGCCACCAAAATGATTACTATTCTGATTTTTATCATCATTGGTGCCTTTTTTATTCATAAAATGAACTTTACACCTGTGATT
This sequence comes from Lactobacillus sp. UMNPBX1, assembly GCF_002554085.1. Taxonomy (NCBI): domain Bacteria; kingdom Bacillati; phylum Bacillota; class Bacilli; order Lactobacillales; family Lactobacillaceae; genus Lactobacillus; species Lactobacillus sp. UMNPBX1. The sequence continues at coordinate 2,064 of NZ_PCZI01000017.1, read as the reverse complement.
CCTAAAGCAGCAACCTTAGGTGTTGGTCCTTACTTCAAACATTTTGGTGCCGCATTTAGTGTTGTGTTCTACATGTTTACTGGATTCTCCTTTATTCCAATTGCTGTAGCCTTTCAAAAGGCCGTTGGTGATTGAGACTACGTTCTAGTAATTGCAGGGATGCTGATTAGTGTTATCGGCGTTGCTTTTGCAGGATCTTTCAATACTCCATCGTTGATTGCTTCTCTTGCTAATGAGCACGCAATGTTGCCTAAATGGATTGGCAAAAAGAACAAACATGATGCTGCTTGGGTAGCTATTTTACTCAGTGCAATCATCACTATGATTTTAATCACACAATCATACCTCTTCTTGGTATCTTGCATTGTATTGGCTTCATTTATTCAATATGTACCATCTATCTTAGCAGTAATCAAATTCAAGCATACTAATGAATTTCCAAATAACGGTTTTAAACTCCCATTCAGCTATGTTATTCCAGCTTTGGCATTAATTATTTCATGCTACATGGTAACCAATTTCACTTGGAAAACTATTTTGGTTGGAGTAGTCGTAGGGGTATTAGCCGCAGTAGTTTACTTCTTCATTGAAAAAGATGAAAAAGTTGAAGAAAAGCATCAAAAGTATTTGTCAAAAATGCGCAATAAATAATTTTCAAGTTATAAGGACGATGACTATCGAATATCGCCCTTATTTTTTTGATCAATTAAGACTTTTTAGTCTGCTTTTAAATCTATTTTTCAACTTATACATTATGAAAGCCCATCTCCTCTCATAATATTTAGTGCTAAACTGTTAGATAGATTAGTATTAGAAAAGAGCAACAACAAATGAGTAATCATAAAGCTAAAATAAATAACGCTGAAATTAAAACTAGAGTACCCCGCTTCAGACCAAGCCAGTAAAAAACTTAAGTTAACACAAAAGGAAAAACATATGTCTGAAGAGATAATTAACACAGTCACAACAAAAAATGATTTTAAGAGTGCATTGAGAAATGCGGGTATTAAAGATGATGATACCGTATTAGTTCATACTGCACTAAGTAAATTCTATTACGTTCCTAATGGTCCAGAAACCATTGTCGAAGCCTTAAAAGAAGCTGTGCCTAATGGAACAATAATGATGCCCTCACAAGTTTCCACGAATTGTGATCCAGCCACTTGGGAATATCCACCAGTACAAAAATCTTTGATTCAAGTAGTTAAGGATGCTATGCCACCTTATAATCCTACAACATCAATGACAGAAGGCTTAGGGGTTACGCCAGAGTATTTCAGAACTTTGCCAGATGTTGTTCGAAGTACCCATCCTTACTTGCCAATTGCTATTTGGGGCAAAAACAAAGTAAAGATTGCACAGAATCAACCTTTAAATATTCCTTATGGAATTGACAGTCCTTTAGATTATTTGTACCAGAATAATGGCAAAACTATCTTTTTAGGAACTGATTATGAAACGTGTACAGTTTTGCACTATGCAGAATCCACAATTGGTAGAAAAACCGAAACATGTTCTGCTGCAACTAGTCTGGATGAAAGCGGCAAAACTATTTGGACTGAATATCAAAATATTGATATGGATTCATATGATGACTTTAATGAATTAGGGACAGAGTTTGAAGCAAAGCATCCCTCTGCTATCAAAAAGGTTAAGTTAAACAATGGTGTCATCAAAGTAATAAATGTAAAATCGCTAATTGATTTTGCTAGAAAATGGTTTACAAAAAAAGACAATAATCATTCAATTTAATAATAAAAGGAAGAAGTTACTTTCAACTTCTTCCTTTTTCTTTATTTAATCTTTGTTAAAACCTTTGCACCTATATTTAAACCTACACTATGCGATTTACCGCCCCAATCACGTTCATCATAATTATCCATATCAGCTAAAGTATCTGCAGTGAAAAGAAATTGTGCAAAATCAATCTTTCTAAACTGAGCACATGCTGCTAAAGCTGCACATTCCATTTCTACAGTTGACGCGCCTAACTGACGAAATTGTGCCACTGCTAATTTCCCAGGATTTTACAACTCAAACCATACGGCTGACAGATTTTCTGCC
>NZ_PCZI01000016.1:0-41927 GCF_002554085.1 Lactobacillus sp. UMNPBX1 | reverse complement strand
CTAGGTCAGCTTGGCCCTATCCATCCCCGCATTAAAATACGGGGATTTTCGGGCGCTTTTCGTTAAAAGTGCTGATATCGTGTGCTGTCATGTCGGCAGCAGTTGCGGCACCTGTCATACCAGCTGCAATAGCTACATATCCAACCAAAGCATTAGAAACAGCACCAGTGAATTTATCGATCATTGGACGAACTGCCAAAACGACGGCCTCGTTTCTTTGACCACTCTTAAGCTGACCATATTCAATCGCATCAGTTAAGGTCAAAACAGTTACTAATTGAGCAAAGTTGATGTTGAATAAAACCAACCCTAAGTCCATTAACACAACATTATCACGGCAGAAAATGAATAAAAGATAAGCACAGATCATGCAAGTTTGACCTGCAACAAACAACCATTTTCTTGGAATGTACTTATTTAAAACTGGGAATAATGGACTGACACAGAACCCTACAATCGTTGCAGCAAGCCCTACAACCCAGAATTCGCCTGGTTTACCAATGACAAACTTGTACAGGTAGAACAAAACCCCGTTAGTAATAGTGTTAGCAAGTGAAAAGACTAAGTAGGCTAAACTCGGCCAAAGAATTTGATCGTTATGGAAAATAGCACTGAAGACTTGAGGCAAAGTAGTTTTCTGCTTGGCTGAATTTCTAATTAAATTGTGCTTTTCTTTAGTACCTAAGCAAACAATAATGGCACAAACAATTGCTAAAGCTGAAATTACGGCCGCAAAGGCAAGCCAACCTGGTGCGCCTTCTTCATGTTTACCAGTAACTGCATAAGTTACCCCAGTTACTAATGGAACAACGATAATTGCTAAACCGTTCCAACCAATAGCACCTGAAAAGGCACCCAATGAAGTATAAATACCACGCTCATGTGAATCTTCACTTAAAGCCGGAACCATACCCCAATATGAAACATCGGATAATGAATAGAAGATATCAAAACCGATGTAGATAATTACGAATAAGATAGCGAAAAGAATCCAATTGCTTTGCGCTAAGCCAAAGATTCCAGTAAATAAAATTAATAATAATACTGCACTAACTACAGTACCCAAGAAAATCCATGGCTTAAACTTCCCCCATCTTGTTTTGGTATTATCAACTATGTTGCCCAAGATTGGGTCAATAACCAACTCGACAATTCTAATCACTACCATTAAGCCAGTGATTAAACCAATCAATTTATCAGCTACTGATTGCTCTAGCCCACTGAACATTCCGCTAGTAATAAAAATAATAAAGTATGTACTCATTACACCATAAAAAGCTGCGTGTCCTAAGTTACCCAGACAGAATGATGCATAGGAAATTATTTGTTTCCCTGAATTTTTATGACTGTTTGTCATAATGCTTCCTCCTAAATTGTTATCATCTGTAATCGTTTACATATCTGAGTATACGCTTAGTATCAGTTTTGGTAAATTATTTATTTAATATAACTAAACTATTTACTTAGAGTAAAAATAAAAGAGAATGCTATGCTTCAGCATTCTCTTTTCAAAATATTCAAAATGAAAAATTTTTATTTACTAAAAAATTTACTCACCTTTAGGAATAAAGCTTTTACGTACCACCAAGTTAGTGTTCATATTCACATCAATATGCGCACGATCAGGTTGAATAATTAAATTGGTCAGCATAGTTAAAGCTAAATCAATCATTTCCTGCTGGTTGATGTTGTAAGAAGAAAGTGGTGGTGATACGTACTTCACTACATTACTGTTATTGATACTCAAGATTGCGGTATCTTTTGGTACGTTAATATTTTCTTCGTTAAGGGCCTGTAAAACACCGACTGCTAATGTATCAGAAGCAATTAAAAATGCATCTGGTAAATTGTTCTTGCACTTCTCTATTACTTCTTTGCCAAGCTTATAACCATTTTCAACGCTGAATGGTCCTGAAACGAACACGTTGCTGTCATCTTTTCCGCGAACCTTCATATATTCCGCAAAGGCAACGGAACGTGGATCATTTTCTTGAATATGATCATGCTTAGGGCCAACACCACCAATAAAACCAATCGATTCATAGCCGTTTTTAATAAACAAATCAATAGCATTCTTAACTGTTAAAGTTAAGTTAGGTCTAATTGAATCGAACAATTCGGGAGCTGGATTAGTATCAACAAACACCCCATTTGGTAAAACTCCGTGCAATTTTACCAACTCAGCATTTTCGATTGGCGCTGCTCCAACTCCAATAAAACCTTGGAACAATGAGGCATTTTCAATTAAGTCAGCCGCATTATAAAAGGTCTTCATCTTCATTGATTCTTGCTTAACGGTTTCTACCAAGGCTTGCTTTAAAGAAGTAAAATACTCATCTTGCAACTGTTCTTTATGGTTAGTGCGGTAAAGAAGCGCAATTGTAGGCTTAATTTCCTTTTCTTGGTGGTCTTTCCAATAACCAAGCTTATTAGCAATTTCTAAAATTTTATTTTTGGTATCTGCAGTAATCGATAAGTTAGGATCATTATTGAGCAACCGCGAAACAGTCGCAGAAGAATACCCCGACTTTTGTGCAATTTCTTTAATAGTTGTCATAATTATTTCTTTCCCATTTACTAATATTCCTGTCTTTATTATACAAAATATTTACTTAATTCCAATAAAGATCAATTTTATTCAAAAATATTTTTCTCGAGATTTGACAATTAATTTATTTACTTTTAATTACTAAATTATTTATTTATTTGATAAATTATTTAATTTTGTGTTATAATAAAACCGTTTTCAAAATATATTTTTTATAGAAACTAGGTCTTATCATGAAAGCAAATATCAAATGGCTTGATGATCCTGAAGTCTTCAGGATTAATCAACTGCCAGCTCACAGTGATCATCCTTTTTACAAAGATTACCGTGAATGGCAAAACCACAGCAGCAGTTTTAAACAAAGCCTCAACGGTGCCTGGCAGTTTCATTTTTCAAAAGATCCTCAAAGCCGGCCCATTGATTTTTACAAACTCAGCTTTGACTCATCTTCCTTTGACACCATCCCCGTTCCTAGTGAAATTGAATTAAACGGCTACGCCCAAAATCAATACACTAACATTCTGTATCCCTGGGAAAGCAAAATCTATCGTAAACCTGCCTACACCCTGGGGCGCGGCATCAAGGATGGCGATTTTAGTCAAGGAAAAGACAACACAGTCGGTTCATATCTTAAACACTTTGACTTAAATCCTGCTTTAGCCGGCCATGACATCCATATTCAATTCGAAGGCGTTGAACGGGCCATGTATGTCTATCTCAACGGTCACTTCATCGGTTACGCCGAAGATAGTTTCACACCTTCCGAATTCGATCTTACACCTTACATTCAAGCAAAAGACAACATCTTAGCTGTCGAAGTCTTCAAACACAGCACTGCTTCCTGGCTAGAAGATCAAGATATGTTTAGATTCTCCGGTATTTTTCGTTCAGTTGAACTCTTAGCCTTACCTCGGACTCATCTAATGGATCTAGATATCAAACCAACTGTTGTTAATGATTACCATGACGGTGTCTTCAACGCTAAATTGCACTTTATGGGTAAAACCAGTGGCAATGTCCACGTCTTAATTGAAGATATCGATGGCAAAACTTTGCTTAATAAAAAGTTGCCACTTAAATCAACCGTTGAAATTGAAAACGAAACTTTTGCCAATGTTCACCTATGGGACAACCATGATCCATACCTTTATCAATTAATCATTAAAGTTCATGACCAAGATGGCAAATTAGTTGAACTTATTCCTTACCAATTTGGTTTTAGAAAAATTGAAATTACCAAGGATCATGTGGTTTTGCTTAACGGCAAAAGATTAATCATCAACGGCGTTAATCGTCACGAATGGGATGCTAAGCGTGGCCGCAGTATTACCCTAGCCGACATGAAGCAAGACATTGCTACCTTTAAACACAACAACATCAATGCCGTTAGGACCTGCCACTATCCAAATCAAATTCCTTGGTACTATCTCTGCGATCAAAACGGAATTTACATGATGGCGGAAAACAATTTGGAGTCCCACGGCACCTGGCAAAAGTTAGGCCAAGTTGAAGCTACTTCCAATGTACCCGGCAGCATCCCCGAATGGCGTGAAGTCGTCGTCGACCGTGCCCGCAGCAATTATGAAACCTTCAAGAATCACACTGCAATCTTATTCTGGTCACTTGGCAACGAATCATATGCCGGCAGCAACATCGCCGCTATGAACAAACTCTACAAAGATCACGATTCTTCTCGCCTCACCCACTACGAAGGCGTCTTCCATGCACCAGAATTTAAGAAAGAAATCTCAGACCTTGAAAGCTGTATGTATTTGCCACCTAAAGAGGCAGAAGAATATCTCCAAAATCCTAAAAAGCCACTTGTCGAATGTGAATACATGCACGACATGGGCAACTCCGACGGTGGCATAGGCTCTTACATCAAGCTAATTGATAAATACCCTCAGTACATGGGCGGCTTTATCTGGGACTTCATCGATCAGGCTCTGCTTGTGCATGATCCAGTCAGCGGACAGGACGTATTGCGTTACGGTGGCGACTTTGATGATCGTCACTCCGATTATGAATTCTCTGGCGACGGTTTAATGTTCGCAGACCGCACACCCAAACCAGCAATGCAGGAGGTTAGATACTACTATGGCTTACACAAATAATTTACACGTCGTTTATGGCGAAGCTAGTTTAGGAGTCAATGGTCAAGATTTCGCCTATTTATTCAGCTACGAGCGTGGTGGCCTTGAATCTTTGAAAATCAAGGACAAAGAATGGCTTTACCGCACGCCTACACCAACTTTTTGGCGGGCGACCACCGATAACGATCGCGGTAGCGGCTTTAATCAAAAAGCAGCCCAATGGCTAGGAGCTGACATGTTCACTAAATGTGTGGGTATTCACGTTCAAGTTGACGATCACCAATTCGACGAATTGCCTATCGCTCCAATCAATAATCAATTTAGCAATCAGGAATTTGCCCATGAAGTAAAAGTGGCTTTTGACTACGAAACTTTAACTACTCCTGCAACCAAAGTCAAAATCATTTACAATATTAATGATGCTGGTCACATGACGATTACCATGCATTATTTTGGTAAAAAAGGCTTGCCGCCTTTGCCTGTTATCGGCATGAGATTCATTATGCCAACCAAGGCTAAAAGTTTTGACTATACTGGCTTGTCTGGTGAAACCTACCCTGACAGAATGGCTGGAGCAGAACGCGGAACTTTCCACATTGACGGCTTGCCAGTTACTAAGTATCTTGTACCACAGGAAAACGGGATGCACATGCAGACTAATGAATTAGTCATCACCCGTAATTCTACGCAAAACAATGCGGACAAAGATGGCGACTTTAGTTTAAAGATTACGCAAACTAAGCAGCCATTCAACTTCAGTTTACTGCCATACACTGCAGAAGAATTAGAAAATGCCACCCACATTGAAGAGTTGCCATTGGCTCGTAGAAGCGTATTGGTAATCGCGGGAGCTGTTCGCGGCGTAGGCGGCATCGACAGCTGGGGCTCCGATGTAGAAGAGCAATACCACATCGATCCTGAGCAAGATCATGAATTCTCATTTACGCTAAATTAATTTAAAGAATTTATTTTGAATTAGTAAATAATTTACTAAATAGTGTGTTATAATGTAATCGATTTCAATAAAAGATAATAACTAAAATAAAGGAGCGCAAAACATGAAAGTTTTAGTTGTCGGTGGTGCGGGTTATATCGGCTCACACGCTGTACGCGAATTAGTTAAAGAAGGTAATGATGTTGTTGTCTTAGATGCTTTATATACTGGTCACAGAAAGGCTGTAGATCCTAAGGCTAAGTTTTACCAAGGCGATATTGAAGATACTTTTTTGGTAAGCAAAATTTTACGTGATGAAAAGATTGATGCTGTAATGCACTTTGCAGCATATTCATTAGTTCCAGAGTCAGTTAAAAAGCCACTTAAGTACTATGACAATAACGTTACTGGCATGATTTCATTATTACAAGCGATGAATGATGCCGGCGTTAAGTACTTAGTCTTCTCTAGTTCTGCCGCAACTTACGGTATTCCTAAGAAGTTGCCAATCACTGAAGACACCCCACTTAACCCAATCAACCCATACGGTGAAACCAAGATGATGATGGAAAAGATCATGGCTTGGGCTGACAAGGCTGATGGCATTAAGTACACTGCCTTACGTTACTTCAACGTAGCTGGTGCTTCAAGCGATGGTACCATTGGTGAAGACCATGCACCAGAAACTCACCTTATTCCAAATATCTTAAAGAGTGCCATTGCCGGTGACGGCAAGTTCACTATCTTCGGTGATGACTACGACACTAAGGACGGTACTAACGTACGTGACTACGTTCAAGTTGAAGACTTAATCGATGCTCACATCTTGGCTTTGAAGCACATGATGAAGACCGACAAATCAGATGTCTTTAACTTGGGTACTGCACATGGCTACTCCAACTTGGAAATCTTGGAAAGTGCTAAGAAAGTTACCGGCATTGACATCCCTTACACAATGGGTCCACGCCGTGGCGGCGATCCTGACTCGCTTGTTGCCGACTCAACTAAGGCTCGTACAGTTCTTGGTTGGAAGCCAAAGCATGAAAATGTCGATGACGTGATCGCCACTGCTTGGAACTGGCACAAGAGTCACCCAAAGGGCTACGAAGACAAGTAAAGTATAATAAAGATTTCTATAAAAACTAATCGTTTTTCAAACTATTTTCTACATCTATTATCTAAAAAATGACGCTGGTTCGATCAACTAGCGTCATTTTTGATTGAAATTATTTTTCAAACTCTAATTTAGTTACCCAAGTTTGAACTGCCTGAATAACTTGAGTAAAAGTGATTCCCTTAGCAAAAGGATGTTTTCTCACGTATCTATTCCAAAGATTCTGCATATTACTATTTTCAGCAATAATATCTACTTATCTTAGACAATACTTATAACCTATATCTTGTCCTGTCCAAAAGATTGATTCACGGTAATTCGTAGTATTAGCAAAAGCTGACTTTAAGGTAGCTAAATTGATTCGTTCTCTCTGCAGTATGAATAAATCATAGAGATCTTTCATACGTGTATTAGCTATTCCTCTCGTAATTACCGTTTCTAATTTTTCCGCTACTATAGTTTCCATAGTATATGCCCAAATATTAATATGTCGATCTTCTAAATGTAATTTATAGCTATATTCAATCTCCCTAGGTGTAATAACATCCCCTGTTGAAACATCTACTTTTAATGGATATCTTATCTTCCGAAAAGAAGCATTAAAATGTAATCGATAGCCCTTGTACTCTTCATGCTCATGAATCTGTTCAATTTCTGACAACGAAATGCTTAATAGATCCCCCGCTAATTTTATTTGACAGATTTCTTCAAATACTTTAGCTATTTGTTTTTCGGTCAAATCTAATCCTTTTATCTCAGCATCAATGTCTTCCGTGGATCTTTTATCGATACCAACAATAGCCGACAACAAAAAACCACCTTTTAAAATGAAATTATCTCGATATTTTGATACTGAAATTCTTTCTAGCAAATCATCTAACATAATTTCTTGCCATAATCGACCAATCTCATTTCCTTTTATATTATGCTCTCTAGCATACCTTCTTACATCTGCTTTGAACTGCTTCTCATCAACATAATTTTTCACAACAACACCTCTAAGTAGCTATTTACCTTTCTAGTTACCCTAAACTTTTCTGCAAAAGACATTAATGTATTTATGTCTTTTTTCTTTTCCTTATTCCACATCTTGAAGGCATTGGTAATTATTTCGATATCTACAGCATTAATCGGTCGCAATATTTCAGCTAAAGTTCTTTCAGCAGTATAGAGATTAATCACATTTCCATTGAATGATTCAGTTTGAGTTATTCCCTGAGTAGCCAAACTTTTAGTTTGAATATGTGGATTTATTTCAATATCCAAAGTTGGATTATTGTAGCCCCTAGGAAAAGTCATATCTAAGCTAAAAGGATATTGATCACTTAACCCCCATAAATATAATGCTGTTTCTAAAGAATAGATTCCTTTTTTATATTTTTGTTGCAAACTATAAAATATATCCTCGGTATCATCACCAAATAAATAAATTCCCGGACGTATTTTTTCTAACGTACCATCCTGAACAGCTTTCGAAATACTATAACTTGATACTCCATTTAATGCTAATTCACGATGAGTAATTGTACCGTTATGTATTTTTGCTAGTTGACTAATCAATGATTTTTGTTTCATAAGTACTGTCAATATACGAATATGGAATTATATTACCTACAATTGAAAAATATATTTCTTCTTTCATTATTTCGAACATAAGTTTAATGAATTACAAATATAAAAACAAGCGAACAAATTATTAAGATTTTATTATTTCCATATTCTTCTTTTTCAATTGCTTTTTTACTTATTTTACTACACTTTACTATGTAGTGTAGTAAAATAAGTAAATTTAGCATCTTTATGGCAAGTATTAGAGACATTGCACGTATTGCCGGGGTATCGCCAGCTAGCGTATCACGAATTTTAAACAATGATCCAACTTTTAGAATCAATGAGGCTAGTCGTGCCCGCGTTATCGAAACCGCCAAACGCCTGCATTATTCGAAATCTCAAAAACATCCTGGTCCCAAACAAACTGATAACCAGCTCTCGATTGCACTAATCATGCGCTATAACAAATCTCGTGAAATCACCGATCCCTATTTTCTCAATCTGCATAAAGGCATTAATGAAGAAGCCAAGAAATGGCATTTACGTATTGAGCAACCTTTTAGAATAGAAGATGATAATAAAAATTGGGCTGACTTAGCTAAATTTGGCGCAGTGCTAATCGAGGGTGAAATGACACCTGCGGCAATTAAGCAGATTCAAAGCATTAATCCTCATATAATTTTTATCGACGTCAACACCAATATTCATAATTGTAATATCGTTCGTAATGACTTCGTGGAAGAAACTTCTCATATTCTTGATACCCTCTATAATCTGGGACACAAGAACATTGTTTATATCGGTGGAAAATCATTGGTTCTTGATCTTGATGGTAAAATTGGTTCTGAGAAAAATGATCTACGTGAACTCACTTACTTGTCCTGGATGAAGCTACATAATCTTGATCAGTACTGCCATTCTTTTATTACTGATTGGTCAACTGACTCTGCTTTTGAAGCTGGAAAAAAGATCTTAAAACTACAACAACGTCCTACTGCTGTTGTTGTCGATAGTGATCCTATGGCACTAGGTATATACAAAGCTTTCAATGATGCTAGTGTTAATATTCCAAATAATATCTCTGTTGTTAGTTTTGATGATGTAGATATCAATCGCTTCTTAACTCCTACCCTATCCAGTGTCTATATGAATACTGAAGAAATGGGCAAGACTGCCGTTCGTTTAGCTAAAGATCTAATTACGGAAGATATTCAAATTCCACTTACGATCACTTGCCATAGTCAATTAAATATCCGTGACTCCATTTCCAAAAGAAAATAATAAAAAAGAAAAGCCTCGAAAGCACTCAACTTTCGGGGCTTATTATTTTAACCAAAAAAGAGTACTTATGTACTCCTTTCTGTTACAACAGTCTTTAGTAAAAGACTGAAGCAGCATCTGCCATAGTTTCTATATTCATCAGAGCGAATTTATGCATAATAATCAACAACTTTAATCCATAGCATATTGCTATTTCTGAAATCTGTTAGATTGGCATTGTCTTGAATTACTTCTTAAACAATTCAATAACCATCTTCATCTGTCTCATTCGTGATAATCCTTAAAAAATGGTTTTAACCCAGTGTTCAATATCAAGATAAGTATGCAATAAAATATATCTTAATTCCATGCCAACAAGAGCCATATCTATCAATTAAAAGAGACTTCAAGATTTTGAGTTTGATCAAATCTTATCAACTTGTAAAAAGTATGTTCTTTGCTTTAAATATTCCTCACTTATATTTTTATTAGTGACTTATACACCATAATTTTTAACTCATTTACTTTATTCTCCAAAAGACAATTTTTTATCTATTATACTTGTAAACTTTCTAAAAATTCGGTTCTTAATTGTATTATATGTAACCTCAAGAAAGATTCAAAATCAACAAGAAAAGCCTCTATAATCTTTCTAAAACTATCCTCTAGTAGTAAACAAATCCATGGTGTACTTGAAGCGTTGCGGATCTTCATCTGAGCCATCGCGTTCAACGACTAAGAAGTAATTTTTGTTAATATCATATTGTGCGTCTTGAATTGTGATCGTGACAGCGATTGTGCGATCGGCAGCAGAGCCCTTGCGATCGGCTTCTATCGTTACGCTGTTAGAGATCAACTTGCCATCCTCATCAGTGAAGTAAACATGGTATTGCGTTGGTAAAACTACATCGCTGACTGGTGCGGTTTGATTGAACAATAGATTCATCTTCAAGTTATTAATTTTGAAGGTCGTTGCAGCAAGTTTAATTTCTGCTGGCTTAGCGGCGGATCTTCTTGAAGTTGCCTTAATATCAAGTACAGGAATCAGCATTTCTTGAATGGATGAACCACCATGAACGTAATTTTTACTACCACTTTTGGCAACGAATTCGTTAGGACTTGTCGGGTAATAAACATTAGTCTGATCGTTATTGCCCAGACCAACACCCATTGTGGTGCCTTTCACGCCCTTAACGCTAATCTTGTCTGGCGTAATCAAGTATCGTAAGTGAGCATTGCCTTCATAACTTTGATCACTCAAGTCAATCTTATCCGTATCTTGAATTGGTCTTTCCTGATAAATAAAACCATGATCAGCAGTAACAATAATATGAGCTACACCGTTGGTTCTCAACGACTGAATTGCAGCTTTGATTTCTGCAATCGCCTTTTCAGTGGCATCAACCAACTCTTTAGTTGTCTTTAATTCATGACCTTTGGCGTCAATTTGATTGTGATAAAGATAAATTACATTTTTTCCAGTGATAAACTGCTTGATCTCCTTGGAGGTCATTTCCAAAATATCTTTTAATTGAGCAGCCGAATTACTTTCATCAACGGCCTTCAGAATCTTATCACGGTTAAGCGTTGTTTCCGCATTCTTGCCATCCACTCTAACCTTGACAGCCTTGGCATCCCAAGTTAAAGCATCATGCGGCAACATCACGTTCATTCCCGTGTAAGTGACCGATGGCAATCCTGTCAAAGCATACTGCATCTTCATTGTTAAACGGTCGTTGCTGTTGAGTTCTTCTTCAAGTTCCTTAGCCACTTCAAAACGTAGCGCATCAGAGAAGATAACAACCACACGCTCACGAACATGTTTGACATAATTATGGTAAAAACGCTCTTGTCTTAATTTGGCAGGCACTTGCGCCAGATCGAAGGTTTCATTCCATTGCTTAATTGAACTGTTAAGTAAACCGTTGCCGTAGTAAAGATCAACCGTCTTCTTAATTTCAGCATATTCATCAGTGTCCGCAATTCTGGTATAAGCTAGCAAGCATTTACGATAAATCGTGTCAATCTGGTACTCATTATCAAGATATTCGCTCAGTTCTTTCTGCCAGTTTTCTACCAATGGCACCCGCAAGTTCAACAATTCAGCGGCATAACGCAAAAACTTATACTCATTCTCAGTACGGGTAGCGAAGTTATTGCGCGTCCGCTTCAGCATCTGATCAATGATCTCCAAAACTTGCTCATAGTCGGTAACTTGATTGCCAACGAATTTACTGCGAATTTTAGCTAAAATCAGATCATTAACTTCATTAAAAATTGTCACTTGCGTTAAATCGCTCAGTGCCTCTTGCACTAAAACGTCGTGCAACTCAAGATCAATCCAGACACGCGTTGACTCATTATCATAATATTCTTGATATTTGTTAGAATCGGCGAAGCGATCAATGAAGATTTGAACGTTGTCTTTATTCTTAAGCACCAATTTTTGCAGCTTGTGTGGCAATTTGCTGCTTAATTCGTTAGCCAAATAAGTTACAAAAAGTCGGTTGAACAGATCAAGAAGACTAACATTCTCCTCTGTATCATAGCCAAAGTAGTTACCAATCAGTTTCCAAAACGGATCCAAAACATTGTATTTAGCAAACGAGAACAAATAGCGATTATTGGAACTGCCAGCAGCGATGATTTTCATGAGCAGTTCGTTCATGTCTAGCTTTTCAGTCTTCGTAATTGCTGCAATAATGCCCCTTTCTGGACTAGATTCAAAGTCTTCCGACCAATATTTAACAAAATTACTACGTCTAGTCTTAGCACCAAAGTATGCGTGATATCGTTTTACAAAAGACAATTTATTCTCAGGCAGATTTAACTCTTCCAGAATAATTTGTGTTGCATCAGCGGTGAAGAGTTTAGAATAATGCTCCATATCAGTTAAGTAATTTTCTTGGCTCTTCGGACGCTTGTATGGAGCATAGATCAAATATTTATGTTGTGGATCATCTAAGAGGTCAATCTTAGTCTTAAATTGTTGATCCGCTTGTGCCTTGTAGAGTTTAGCTTCAGTTAACTTGCTAGCAATCTGATCAATGATGTCTTGGAACTGTTGCTTATCGTCATACCAAAAAACGTATTGATAGTCATCAGCGAAATAGTTATTAAGTTCTGAAATAATTTTATCGGTGGTTAATGTGGTCATGCATGTTCACTCCTACTATTATTAAATAAATTATATCAGTAGGCGAGGATGCAAAAAAGGCAGATTTATCGCATACTAATTGACATTTCTGCCTATTAAGTACTATATGTAGCAGTTAAGTTTGCCGCTTAGTATACATGTTGTGTTTTTACTTGACATAATGATAATTTTGCTGTTGAATGTAATTGTCGATTAATGAAGGAGACATAATAATGGATAACTTAGGCAAGCGAATAAAGGATTTACTAAAGACAAACGGTATAACACAGAAAGATTTAGCAGAAAGAACAGGTTGCACTCAAGCTGCAATTTCGCATTATATCAAAGGTGACCGCACGCCAAGAGCACGCGTAATGACTAAAATTGCGAGTGCATTAAATACCACTTCTGATTATTTAATTGATGGTATTCCTCAAGATCAAAAATCAGAATTAGGTTATGCGAAAAAGCTTATTGCTCGTAACGCTAAAAATATGACTAAAAAAGAGAAAATGGATTTAATTAATATTTTATTAGGAGAAAAAGATGATTGACTATCCTCATAAGTTAACAGATGAAGTATATGAATACATCAAAGGAGAAGCTACACATGTTCTCGTACAAGACCACATTCGTCTTCGGCCTATTTTAGGTCAAGAAATTGCTATGAAAGAACATATTAAATTGATTCCTTATTCAACATTATCTGGAAAAAAACTAGAAGCAATCAAAGCACTTAGCAAAGACGGAGCATTTGAAGAAAACGGTAATGAAGATTGTATTTACTATAATAACTGTGACTGTCCTCAACGACAAAATTGGACAATTCTTCACGAGTTAGGACATTTCTTTTTAGACCATATAGGTAGAACTGATACTGAAGAAAGAGAAGCAGATTTTTTTGCTAAATTTATTATTGCACCACCTATACTTGTTTATAAAATTAAGGCTCAAGATCCTGATGATATATATGAAAATTTTAAAATTAGCAGCGAGGCTTCACAATATTCATTTAATTATTATCAAAAATGGCTACGACATTATAAGCAAAACGGTGAGTTAACCGATTATGAACAGCAACTTTTAGATTTGTATAATTTAGAAATTAATAACTTAATTGCTTCTTGATCGGCAATTAACAGCAAAGGAAGTGATGTCCATACAAATATTCCATTTTAGAAGAAAAATGTCATTTTATTTCGTAATTTGAGCAAAGAAAAAACGTATTAAATTGCTCAGGCAATAGCAATTAATACGTCAGCAAGTGTACGGAAATACAAGCTATATGATTCAGTTGTATTATCGCACATTTAGCTATGTTTCTCAAATATTATTGAAATGTTTCACCTTAAATGGTGTAGAAAGGAGCTAATTATGCCCCTAGCTATTAATAATATCGTAGATATTTGTCGATTTATGCAACAAATGCATGACGAATTAAAAGAGCAAATTGAATTCGATTCCGATGGTTGGCCTATTTTTCAAAGAACGAATTTTGTAAGTGAAGTTCCCGAAGAATTTGTAACTTTTGATTATCGTAACAATTCTTTAATTACTGCGCCTAGGAATAAAACCGTATTAGCTTTCTTTGAGCCCGATAGACGAATTTATCCTCGCTTAAGTAAAATCAAACAGGATTTGCCTATCTATAAGCAATACGCAGGAGTAGTATTCCCTGACATCACCATAACTACAGATATGGATCATGAATTACAAGAAACTCTCATTTTGGCTAATCATTTATTTGCGGCTTATCTTGTCGCCAATGGTGTTAAAGTTGTATTTAATACCCGTACTGCTGATATTACAACACTCGATACCTTTAAAAATATCCCTCAAGGAGTAATGTGTGCCTCTGGATTTTTAGGTTGTAAAAATTCAACTAATTTTTTTGAGGCATCTAAGTACACCAATAAGATTCTTAGAATCCTCCCTGAAACATTGCTTATTTACGGCAAGCATGACAAGAAAATTGACATGCAATTAGATACTTTAGGTATTAATTACTTGTATTTCCAAGATTTTCACAGTAAAAGCAAAATGGAGGTAGTAGCCTAATGAGCGATTATAAGACTAGATACTCCATTGCTTCAAATACTTATATTAAAAAAACGGTACCAGAAAATCATTTAGATCAAGAGCGGTATCAAAGAAGTAAAGAACGGGAACGAAAATGGAATAAAGATTGGGTTAAACAAAGCGTGGATTTAAACGAAGTGGTTAATAAATTTATTCCAACCAACGATCCCAATCGACATATTAAAACAAATTCGGGAGTTAAATTTAGCTTTTACGGAACTAGATATATAGTAAAAGCTGACAAAGTTGCAGGTTATCTTAGAATTTATGATAAACAAGCGCGCAAATATTGCAAGATTGACGGTACCCCATCAAATAGTTTGCGATTAACTCACTTTAAAATTAAAAAAAGAAAGGAAAAATAATATGTGGTTACATGTTGCGTTAAATCCTACGGCTGTTAAATGTGATCCAGAATACCCTATCCCTTATGTGGACGGTGAACCATCAGATAATTATTTTTTTGACGAAAAAGTGGCTCAAGCATTAGAAAAGGATGGATTTCTGAGTGAAATGTGGCACAAATTTGATGCTACTTTCGACTGGGGAGATTATGATTACTTCGATTACAAAAAGTGTATTACATTTCGTCAATGGCTTATTGAGCGTCTAAAATCTCCAACAAACACCATTGTAAAACCAGTATATGATACTATGTTAGACTATGCGAATAAGGCTATTAAATATCATACTGGAATAGGTTTTGATTTCTAGAGGTGCTTTATGAAATCTACTTATAAACTATTGTCAATTCAATTAGATGGTCTGCCATTACCCAGTTGTCCTCCAAAGATTGTTTTTAGTCTAGATCTTAATTCAATTGACGATCTTAATACTAGTTTCAATTTATTTGACTACGATCACTGTATAAGGAGAGTCAATTGTTCATCGTTATTAAAAACGAATTCATTCTCTGAAATTGATGCCGTTGTTAGCAAAGTTCCTGAATGTACTAAGCTAATTTTAGTAGCAGACGAATGCTGGTATGCTAAAGTAATGAATGAGCTTTACATCAGACGTGTTTTACAAGTTTACGCATATCTTGATAAAAAATATCCAAATCTTCAGCTTGAAATATATGTACCAAAAGATTCGACTCAAAAACTCTTTCCTATCCTGAAACAAATGAAATTTTCTTAGAATAAAAAGACGCGTTAATCTCACTGATTGACGCGTCTTTTTTTGGACTCTATAATCTATAACTTCGACAACAGCTTTTCGCCTTGTTGCAGCTTATCATGATTTACTAGTACGCCGTCATCAAGATCCAAGTCAACTGGATTTTGGGATAAGTGATCTAAGATTTGGTCATACTTAACCATTTCTGCCATTTGCTTATTCAGAGTTGAGATAGTCTTACGATACTTACTCTTAGCACTAGCTGTTGTTTCTTGATCTAATAAATTCTGGTCAACATTGATCAGGTCATTCATTGCTGGTTGCAGGTCATGAAGATAATGACGAACCATGGCAAGTTGATCTGGAGTGTAGCGGTGCAGATACATTAGAGCTTTGAAACCTTTATTTCTGCCGGAACTGAATTCCCAGTAGATTGGTCTCTTTTGATAGATCTTAGAGTGATCCTTGTAGAAATCATTAAGGAAGTAATCTCTGATGATTTGCTCAGCGTTGGTACCTTTTTCAAATTTCTTTGGATCCAGAGTTTGAGCAATGAAGTTCATATTATCTGATAAGTGATCTGGTTTGAAGGTCTTAGACAAGAATTCTTTCAGTCGAACAATGATATCACGACTATCTTCGAAGTATTGACGATCAGTTAAAAGGATAATGTTGTCCTTGTTAGGAATGAAAGTTTGATAATTAGAATCATTCCAATCACCACCAGCATATGCAAGACCATCTTTATCTAATGAATAGCGTCCAAAGACACAACCGATGAAGTATGACAAAAATGCTTTGATATCACGGACTTGATCAGCCTTACGGACGGAGACTTCCTTATCATCTTCTTCTGGGGTTAATTCATCTTGTAGGCCGTAAAGATCGATAAAGATTTTGTTTAACTCTTCTTCGTTTGATTTAAGTTGGTTGAAACGATCTAAGGCTGTTTGGGACCAATTATTATAAGCTTGTTGCAAAGTTGATGAATTAGTAGTTAACAACGGATTACGTTTAAAATCCCATGAAATTTCAAATGCATCCCAATCATCTTGAGACAGTTTTATACATCTTTTGGTAAGGCTTATTATAATATCACCATCGTTTTCATTGAATAGAAATGGCATTCTTATTATATCAGCAATTTGAAGATTAATTGTTGGACTAATCAATTTCAAAATTAGCTCTGCAGGTTTACTATTCATACATGCTATTACCTTCAGTCTTAGCTCCTCAGGGCCAAACATACCTGGACCTCCAGAATCGTAAATGAAACCTTTTTTAATCCATCTCATGCTAAATGGACCTGAAGTGATATATGAGAATCCAACTGAAGGTTTAAAATAATAAGAAATATTAACTATCGTTCTTGTATAAGACTTATTAATCGTTTTAGCAAAATCAATAACATCTTCACCATCGTTTTCCCAATTAACTACAAAATCATTGTAACCATACCATTTTCTATAGCCTCCACCTTTGCTGTATGGAAACCATTTTGCTTGAGATAGAATTGAATCTTCACAAGAATTAGAGTTAAAACTTATTTTTTTATAAGCAACTTCATTCCATCTCCTTAAGAATCTTTTATTATCAGAAGTCGTCATTCCTCTCTTAACTTCAACAATACTTCCTATAGGTACTCCTTCTTCAAAATCTTTAATTACATTTTTACTTGCCCAATAAGCAATAGGACTACCAGGAATTTTACCAAAATTCTCTTGATTAGCATGGTACAAATACTTAACTTCAGGATCAGCAATAGCTTCCAAAACTTTTTGCTCTTGAACAGTCATACCACCTTTGAAATTACTCAAACGTAAATAAGCACCGACTTTTTCATCTGAATTCTTCAAAACAAAAGTATCAATTGGCACAGTGGCTTCTTCAAATGCGGAATATTCCATCTGAATCAAACTATCAATCTTAGTATTATCAATGACATCTTTACGTAAAGGTTCATAAGTCTTAATAAACATCCAAACCAATGGCGTCATATAACCAGAATAACCACCATCAATTAGAAGTTGCATATTATGATAAATGAAGACAGAGAATAAGTCTTTTGAATAATCCTTGTAGTTATCTCTTAAGTACTTCTTCAAAGTCTTATCAAACTTATTCATGTAAGGTGGATTAGTAACAACAACTTCATACTTAGCAGACATGATCTTAATGATATTTAAAGTCTTAAGAATATGTCTCTTCATTTGATCATAACCAAATACATCCAGGCCAGACTCAATTTGAATGTTTTTAACTGCAGATCTAATTGCATCTACATCAACATTCTTATCTATCTTGATAATTGCTCCTAATTCAGTTGCATCGGAGAAATCACTAACTAGCTTCTTTAAATCTTCTTTGATTTTCACATCATCAATTAGATCATAGAAACCATCTTTTACATTTAAATCATTGAAGTAATAAAGATTGATCTTTGGTACTCTTCTAAAGAACCGACGATCGTATTCTCTACCCTTCATCATTAATGAAAAGTAAGCTAACTGAAATGCACGCTTATCGATTTCAAGACCGAAGATATTATTTTCAATAATTTGACGAGCTGCATCCCTTTGAGAATATCCCTGTTCAACATACATCTTCATGAGTAAATCAAAGGCATAGACTAAAATATGGCCCGATCCCATGGCATTATCCAGAATCTTATATTGGGTAATATCCTTATCATCATTAACTTTTTCAATTTTATCAGGAAGAAGATACTTCAATTCATCTTTAATTTGGCTGCCTTCGTGACGTTCAAGATAGTATTTCCCCAATGAATTATCAACCATGTATCTTACAATCCAGTCAGGCGTGAACAATTGCGTAGCTGCAGCGATCTCATCCTTCTTGATTACCTTACCATTCATATTAACCACTTTTTCATGTGGCTCACTATTGTAATACTGATAAAGCCAACCAATAATCTGAACTTGACCTTCCTCATTTACGTCAAAGTAGCTTTCCGGAATTTCATTAATTAAGTCCTGAATAACCCCGCGATCATAATGCGGTGTAAACAACAGCTTCAAATAATTACGCGTCTTTTCAAAAAGTCCGGGCAAAATTTCACTCAAAGCATCACATTGCTTAATGAACAACATCATGTAAAGTTGATCCATCAACTCTGGCGTCTTATCAGTCAAAGCGTTAGTGATTAACTCTTTTTCCTGATCTGAATAGCCACCAAGATCGTCTTCAATTTCCATTGCTTCATCAACAATGTCAGGTTCAGCCTTACCGTCTTCACTTGTTAACACTCTTACTCGACTTGGCAAGTAATTGTTAACTTCCATGAAGCGAAGCGCAATAATCCGGTTAAACCATGTGTAAGCAACTTCTTCAACGAAGTCGTTAAAGGCAGTTTTAGGATCATTATCATAATCACGATTCTTTAATTCATTAACAATATCTCTGCGCCAACCAATTTGTGCGCCTGTTAATGCATTATTTTCGTTATCATCAACGTAATATTTTTTATCGGTGGTTGAGATCGGCAATTCATTGTTAATCTTATCAGCTGTGATGCCTAAGCCAGCTAATTTGACTTCAACCGTATCTCTTAAGTGTTGTCTTGCATTAATTGCAAACTTTTTAATTTTATTTTTGTCCATGAGATATCTCTCCAGTGCTTAATAATACCTATTAATTATAACAAGAGACTTTCATTATTTGTGTTCCCTAGCAAAAAAGACTGATTTTTCGTCAGTCTTTTTAATATTTGCTTCTTTTATTTAAAATCGACATTCAAGATATCAGTATTTTTTAATTCAGCTTCTAGCTTGGATCTTAATTGTTCAAGATACTTATCGATATCTTTTTCACTTTCAATCTTCCAAGATCCCTCAGTGACTAAATCATTAATGTTTCTAAAGATTGTTCTCTTCGGTTTAACAATCGGTTCAGTTGGTTGCGGTGCAATTGGAGTTACTGATGGTTTAGTATCCTCATCATTCTGAGCAGGTTTAGCAGGAATTGGTTGAGTGTTTTGCGTAGGTCTCTCTGCTAATTCACGACTAACTTCAGAAATCCGCTCCTTTAATTCACGATTGATACCATCGATCTTGTTCGTTAAACCAATCAAGTTCAAGTAAGCATCCCCATCATTACTCTCGCTATAGCCTTGTGCTTGAGCTGATAAAGAATTAAATTTATTATCGATCTCGTCATTTAACAACTTGGTTTCTTTTTCTGGGAAGCCAGTCTCCGTTACTTGTTGCTTAAAGACTTGCGTATTTTCCTTAATCTGCGCATCAATTTCGTCATATGCTTTTTGCATATCATCGTTATAACGCTCTGCAAAGGCAGAATTTAATTCACTCAACTTTGGAATTGATTTATTAAATTCATCCATTGCCAAGTATTTATCAAGATCGTTAGCTATATCTTTTAGCTCATTATCATTGACAAAGCCCTTCGCATGATTGAAGCGATCAAGGTAATCATGTGATCTATTCCAGATTCTCTCTTGGCTGCTCTGTCCTTCAACATCGCCGTAGAACTGCAAGATAGATCGATCATCTATGTCATCACGCCAATCTTCAAAGTCATCTAAATGATCTGAAATAACTTGGAAGACACGATCACTATCATCAACTTTAGTAATTCGGCTTAATTCGTTAATTCCTTTTTGCAATAATTCATAGCCTGGATATGGTGTATTGAAGTTATACTTTTGTGTCTTAAGTAAATTCTCCAGAATGTTTACCGCTACCGCAGTCTTCTTTTGAATTTCATCAGCCATTTGCTCAGAAGTTGCATCCTCAGACAAATTCAATTGTGCTTCAAGAACATCACTAACGAACTCGCGTGCATCTCTCTTTTCACGCATTGAAATTTCTCTAACTGGCTTAATCGTCAATTTAGAAATATTATTTTTACTAATGAAATAGCGCTGAACGGATTTAGGATCTTGATGAGCATCATTCAAAGAGATCTGTGAATTATTGAAGTAAAGCTTCAATCTTCCGTCAGCAAAGGCTTTGGCAATCATCCATGCAACATCGATTTGCTTATAACCGTATGGGATATTATTAAAGTGACTAACCACACTAGCAAAGGAAACATTGTTCATTGAACCTGCTTGAACGCCAATGTAATTAACTACTTCATCAACGGCATGTTCATTTTCCTTGAATAAGGTAACATCACTCTTGCCTTTTAAGATATCAAGTACATCTTGATCAGATTTAATTGATGTTAGGTATTGCAAGTTGCGGTAACTGTTATCAATGATCTCTTTCTTAGCTTGTTCTAAACGAGCTTCAAAGTTACTTCCTTTAGCAAGAACATCATCTAGGATGTAGATATCTGCATCAATTAAGTCATCTTTAAGCATCTTTTGAGTGGATTCTTCTGCTTGCTTAGCTTCAGCGCGACGGTTAAGAGCAATTTCTTGCTTTTTATCGTCCGAACGACTTTCTGGAGTTTGTAAATATGTAGTTATCTTCTCAATTCGGCGATAGTTTTCAATATAACGATCATCATCTTTTAAGACAATGATAATACGCTTACCATCACTAGCTTGTTGCTTAAAGTCAATATCACGATAGCTGCCTTCAAGTAATGGTGACACAATCTGAATATTAAGATCATTACGCAACGGATTAAGCCCCATATCATCAATATACATGTTGAATTCAAAGATATATTGATTCTTCATCTTTGGATATGTGTACTTAGAATCAATCAATCCTGAAGTAAATAAGTAAGCACCGATATCACGTGCAACGCGACGATCATCGACTTCGATGGCATTAATTGCCTCGTTAACTTCTTGCTCAGAGTCAGTCAAGAATTCGTAAGTATCCATTTTCTTTTGGATGTAGTTCTGTCTGAGCAAAACGTGAAGAGCATCCTTAACTTTAGCTGTCAATGATTGACGATCTTCGTTAATATCATCTAGTAGCAAGGTTACAATATTTTCCAAAGTTGATGGATAATTATCAACATAACGAACCATGAATAAAACAGCTAGAACTTGAATGTTAAAACCGTAATCACCATGATCGCCGTTAACATACTTATCGCCAATTGCCTTATCAAACACAACTTGGTGGTCATGACTAAGGAATTCTTTCATCCCAATGAAGAAGGCAGAGAATGGTACTAACTTACCCAAATTATCATTCTCATATCTTCTAGTGGCTTCTTGGAATGTTGCCAGCATTGAACGCTCACCATCAGACATGTGGCTACCATTTGCACCTTTTTTACGAACTGCAGACAAAACATCCTTTAACAAGCTGAATTGATATGGCACGAATGGGTAATTATCAACGAAGGATTGCGCACTTTCATATTTTTCACGCTTAATCGCATCACTAAAGTTAATCTTATTATTGATGCTGTATTCCTTCTGCGTGAATAAATCTTCTAGTTCTTCCTTAGCTAATGGAGTCTTAGCAAGCAAACGTTTACGAATAACTTCATCAGCGTTAGCAGAACTCATCGTAATTAAAGTATTGAAACGACCTTGAATCTTAGAAAAGTCACGCTCGTGCTTGGAGAAATTACCAGTAACTTCATCCATTTGCTGCTGCGAAGTTACGACAACCCATGCACGACCTTGGCATTGAACACCCAATTGTTCAACGATTGTCTGCAAATTAAGCATCCGATTATCATCGTCACCAATGAATTGACCTACTTCATCAGCTAGGAAGACGAAGTGGTGATCGTTACCTTTTTTATCAAGATAATCCTTCACTAAACTGGCAAAGCCAATAGCATCAATACTGAACTTCTTACTTTGCAAGCCATCAACATAATTCTTAGCATCCACTTCATTTAAGGCACCACTATTAATGAGTGCGCTTTGAATACGAGTGGTCATAATGGCATAGTTTCTGCGAGTAGCTTCCCAAGTTGAATGATGTTTGATATCAAGTTTCTGGAAAGCTTCCTTAAAGGCTTCATACTTACCTGCATTATCAAGCCAGCGTTCCATATCCGCAATTTCCGCAATCGGTGAGTAACCTAATTGTTCATTGAAGACCTTAAGAAAAACATTAAGGATCGCGTTACTATCATTAGCCGCATTAGAATCAGCTTTTGAATCAATGTTAAACAAAGCCACATCTGTTGGGACACTAGTTGCCTTGTTAATAGAATCAGCTAAATGGTCATCATCAAACTTACCGTCTTCAAGGAAATAGTCAATTGCCTTACGACCAGCAACTGTATCATTTTCTAATAAATAGGAAAGAATCTTTAAGAAGTGAGATTTACCGGAACCGAAGAACCCACTAATCCATGCACCCATCTCATCAGTTGGATTATTAATACTCTTGTCATAAGCATCAAAAAATCTGGTGAAATTATTCTTCAACTCGTTAGTTACAACATATTCTTCTAATTCTTGTTTCTTGATTGCTTCACTGTCTTGACCAATCTTAATAACACCGCGGATATCACGGTTGATATCTTTTTGGAAGATGTCTTTAATCTGTGTCATATCTATATTCCTTAATCTACTCTAAATGCTCTGTAATAATTTTGATCTTTTACTTCACCGAAGGCTCTTAGGCTCATTTCATCATAATTGCCTGGATAGAACATTACAACGGGATTTTTATCCAAAACTTGATGCATCGTGTTAAGAATCTTATGTGCTCTAATAATCGGATAAACTTTGCCCAGTCCATCTAAGAAAATAATACATTGCTCTGGCAATCTTGACTGGATATATTGAACAATCAAATTATTATTTTCGCTCATTTCAAGAATATTGTTGATTTGTTCAATCAGTACATCAAAGCCTTGCTTTTTTTCAATATTTTCAAGAATGGGAATGGGATCTGCACCAGTATATTCTTCTTGCTCTCTGAGTAACTTCATCATGACATCATAAATATCAAAAACACGCAAATTCACTCTGGAGGCTAAAGGACTGTCACTTATTTTGGCAATTTGCTTGCGCACTTCCAGCTCTTGGTCAGCTGGATAATCAAAGATCCAATAGCCGACTTCATTGGATAATCCTTCATTATGTTGAAACTTAGGATCAACCATTTTTTCCTTCAGATGGCTGAATCTAAGATTGATATCTTCAGTCATTATATTCCTCCTAAAGCAGCCAATTCATAATCTAACTTGGCATTTTTCATAATTAAGGCTACTTGTGTGTCAATTAATGGGTAAAGCAATTTATCTTCTTTTTTATTTTCGGGATTGATTTCCATTAACCCAGCGTCCCGCAAAAAAGTTTTGAGCGCACCCTTAAGCCGCTTAAACGTATTCAAGGACCATTTTGCTATTTCAGGACTTTCGATTCGTTTTTGATTAAGAAATGCTTCAACTTCGTAATCCTGCAAAGTAGTTTCGTGCATCGTAACTTTTGGCCGATAAACGTCATAGACAAATTCATCAAGAATCCGACTCGTTAACATCACTGAAATTAATGAAACCAATTTTTGATTAGTAGTATTTAGATGCGGAAAAGCATCGATCATTGCCTCAGGTAAGGCTGTTATCCTGATAGCTAGGTTTCTTGAACAGCGCTTAGCACGCGCTTTTGTCGACATTTGAAAAATATTTTCGTCATCACTAAGTTGCTTTATTTCATTAACACTCTTGCCAGATTGATAAAGCTGAATAAATTGCGTAAATTCTGGCAACCAAATTGCATATGAAGCAATCCCACCATTATAATTGTGTGACATGATTTTTCCCCATTTTCGTTAATTGCTTACACGTTTATATCAACATGTAATTCTACCTTATTTATTATATATGTTGTTTTATAATAGAAAAGAGAATTATAGTTTTTTCTGTGACTCCTTATCTGACTACATACAAACAAGAAAAGCCCCGGAAGCACATAACTTTCGAGGCTTATTTAACTTAATTTTATCTAGAGGGAGAGAAATTATTATTTAATTAAGCTATTCTTCAAAGCCATTATTATCACTTAACTTGCGATACCAATGGCCCGACTTTTTAAGAGTTTTAATTTGAGTATGAATATTATCACGAATTAACCCATAACGGTTACGATAGGCATTCATCCATGACCAGCAATCAATCCCAGTCCATACAAAGTAGCCGTGACAATTCGATCCTGCTTCAATACCCTTATGTAGTTCTAATAGGTGGTCCTTGATAAACTTGATTCGATACTCATCTTGAACCACGCCATCTTTGATAAAGCGTTCTTCGCGGGAGACACCCATTCCGTTTTCTGAGACAAACCAATCAATATTGCCATAATTATCGCGAATATTGATCGCAATGTCATACAAAGTTTTAGGATAAATCTCCCAGCCCTTATCTACATTCATTACCCGACCTGGCATCTCATAATTATCAAAGTAAATGTCGGGCATCCAGTCTTGCAAGCTCTTCGGAGAAACCTGTGGAGCTTGAACTCTTTCTGGATGATAGAAGTTCACACGCTGCTAAAATTTTAGGCTTAAAACAATACTTGAAGCGTAAGCCTGCTGCTTTATCTGGTGGTCAACGTCAGCGTGTTGCTTTGGGACGTGCTATTGTACGGGATGCTCCAATCTTTTTGATGGATGAACCTTTATCAAACTTGGATGCTAAATTGCGTGTAACCATGCGTGCTGAAATCGCAAAACTACATCAACAATTAAAGACTACTACTATTTACGTAACTCACGATCAGACTGAGGCTATGACCTTAGCCGACAGAATTGTCATTATTAAAGATGGTATCCAGCAACAAGTTGGTACGCCAATGGAGGTCTACAACAAACCTGCTAATATTTTCGTAGCCGGCTTCATCGGCTCACCTGCGATGAACTTCTTCAATGTTACCTTGAAGGATGGTATGATTATCGACAACGATCACCACGATTTTGAGATTCCTGTCCCTGAAGGTAAGCTTAAGATCTTAAAGGACAAAGGCTATGAAGGTAAAAAGCTAGTCTTTGGTATCCGTCCAGAGGATGTGCACACTGAGGAAGTATTTTTACAAAGCTTCCCTAAACAAGTTGTCACAGCTAAAGTTGTTGTTTCTGAACTTCTTGGTGCTGAAACTCAACTCTATTGTAAGGTTGGTGACACCGACTTAGTATCTAAGGTCGACGCACGTGACTTCACTAAGCCAGGTTCTGAGATCAAGATGGGCTTTGAAATGAACAAGGCACACTTCTTCGATCCAGAAACTACTATGACTTTAGATAATTAATTATTCTACCTTCCCCCTCTAAATCAAAATAAAACAAAGAGCGATAGTACCGCAATCGTTGGTACTATCGCTCTTTTTGGTTTATTAACTTTTATTTTTGAATATGTTTCAAAGCATCAGATACGGCTTCTTGAAAGGCATGACTAGTAACAGAAGCACCGGACACAGTATCTACATCAGTAGTATTGTTAGCAATCATTGCTTTGGTTAAAACTGGAATTGCTTTTCCTCCTAATGATGGTGATTCTTTCTGTTGCAGAGTTTCAATCTTTTTAAGTTGATTTTTATCATTGAGTGTTACTCTAACTACAATCGGTAAATCACTTATTCCATTTGAACTGATACCTATACCTTGATTTTTACCAGCATCAAAATTAGCCATCATAGTATGAGCATCGGATTTCAAATCAGCAACTTTAGAGGCACCAGTAACTGCATCTAATTCAACCTCTTGATCCTTGGGCTTAGCAGCATTCTCGCCAGCTATCTTTCCCGAAATCAATAAGTCAGCAATACTATTAGCACCGATATATTTAGTAGCAAAAATATCACCTAATTCACCAGCCTCATATAAATGAGGGATAACTTTGCCATTTAAATCAATTACTTCACAATTTTCATTTCTTTTAGCTCCACCATGAGTATGAAGAATATTATGTCTTACAGGAATTGCATAATATGGTCCTTTTCCA
Organism: Lactobacillus sp. UMNPBX1; assembly: GCF_002554085.1. Lineage (NCBI taxonomy): Bacteria > Bacillati > Bacillota > Bacilli > Lactobacillales > Lactobacillaceae > Lactobacillus > Lactobacillus sp. UMNPBX1. The sequence goes on along the minus strand of NZ_PCZI01000016.1, from coordinate 15,242 downwards.
AAACTACGCATAGTATAAATTTTTCGATGAAGAAACATATCCCGCTTTTTTACATCAGTTAAGAAATTAAAATCTGCAACTTCTTGCTTCAATCTAGGAGCGGATATTTTTTCAGCGAGTTCTTCAATCGTATTTGCTTTAATTGCATAAGAAATTAATTCTTTTATTTGACTTGACTTGGCAGAAGTATCATTACTCAACTGCTCATATTGTCTTTGATCCATTACAATATGAGGATGATTTTGGTTAGGAATCATTATCCAGTTGCCATGATTATATTTATAGCCATGACGATCTTCCTCATCCTCACGGAAATAACGCGTACCATCATCACCCGCTACAAAAATTGAACCATTAAACAATGATTTCCAATTAATCATATAGGCAAACTTTTCACGTGGGTCGTTCTGTCTTAATGATAAACCGTGCGAATCATAGTTAGACATATGCCATAATCGTGCTCCTGCTTCGACAGCTAAATCAATTCCTTTGCCTTGATTATATAAAGAGCCTATTGGAGCCAAAGATCCTTGACCTAAAAAGTCTTGAATCATCGCTTGATTGTTTTCAAAACCACCACAGCTCAGAACTACACCATTTTTAGCAGCAACCAGTCTTTTATTGCCATTACGATTAATTACTACGCCCATAATAGTCTGATTTTTTGGCGACTGAATCAAATGCTCTACAGGAGAATCAAACCAAATATCAATTCTATCTAATCTTTCATAAACTTTCTTACGTAGCAGCTTCCAGAAACCGCCATTATACATCCCTTGGGTCATACTTTGCGATTGCATTGCATCCCCATGCCGATATTCAGGATATTCACCCTTAGGTCTTCTTCCTGTAGCTTTTGCCTCAATACCAAAATACTTTTTAGAATATTCTTTCATCTTAAGAACATTCTCAACAAAAGCATCTAAATCTTTTTCATCGTATTTAAATGGATAATAAGTTTGTTTGTAGTAATCTTTTAGATCATCAAAATTACTGCCCCAGGCAAAAGCACCACCAGCATATCTGGTATTACCACCTTCGCTACCTTCTGGAGCCGAATCCACTAGTAAAACATGAGCACCGTTATCTGCTGCAAATCTTGCGGCTCCTGCACCGGCACCACCAAAACCCACAACAATTACATCATAGACTTTGTCCCATTTTAACGAAGAATTATATATCATTTTATTCACCTATTTTTACCAGTATCCAATAACTTTAGTCCAAAGCAATCCGCCACCAAGCCAGATAATGTTGAATACCACACCAATAATTGCACTTAACTTCCAGAAGTCCTTATTAGAAATATATCCTGTTGAAGAAACCATTGCAGCAGGGCCCGCAGAATATGTAGAAGTTGAAAGATATACTGTACCACACATTGCTAGCATTAGTGCTGCCATAATTTTTGGCACTCCCGCACCTAGAGCAATTGATAAAAAACCAGCATACAAAGCTGAAATCTGAGTTGATACACTTGGGAACAAATAGTGTAAGTAGAAGTAAACTAACCACAGAACTACTAAAACTAATACCCAATTCATGCCTTTAAGTCCTGCACCCAATGTCTTTGAGAACCATGGGAAAAAGCCTAAAGTCATTAATTTTTGTGACATTAGCATAATAACTGAAAGCCAAGTTAAAATATTCCAAGCAAAACTTTCATTTAGAATATCTTTGGTATTAATTACTCCAGTAATTAAAAGTAATGCTACAGCAATAAAACTAGTTTCAGTCGCATCAATTCCAATATGTGGCCCCACTAACCAGAGCAAAATAGCTACTACAAAGACCACTGACATAATTTTTTCAGCAGCCGTCATTTTACCTAGTTCTGTTAACTTTTTATCTGCCCAAGCATGAGCATTTGGAGTCTCTTTTACTTCTGGTGGATAAACTTTATACAATAAAAATGGCACAACAAGTAAAGAAATCAGTCCAGGGACAATAGCAGCTAGGAACCATTCCATCCAAGAAATTTCAATTCCTTGTGTTTTTGCCAAACCTAACGCTACCATGTTACCTGCCAAACCTGTTAAAAACATACCGGAAGTAACATTGTTGATTTCATATTCATTAAACACTAAGAAAGAACCTAATTTTCTCTGTGTTCCCTTTTCAGGATCAGAACCCATTTCACGAGAAAGACCATCGATAATTGGATACATGATCCCATTAACACGTGCATTGTTGCTTGGAATACCTATTGCCAAAACAGTTTCTACAAATGATAAAGCATAAGCTAAGCCTAAAGTGCTTTTGCCAAAAGTTCTAACAAAAATATATGCAATTCTTTTACCTAAACCTGATTTAATAAATCCAGCTGCTAAAAACATACACATAGCAACCATCCAAGAGGTTGAATTACCAAATCCAGCCGCCACTTCTTTCATGTTAAATATACCGGTTAAGGTTGCTATCACAACTGCAATTAAAGTGGTAGCCATCATTGGTAATGGCTTAGTAATACATGCTGCAATAGTTGCAACAAAGATTGCAAATAAATGCCAAGCTGGCACACTAATATCTGTTGGCTTAAATGGTGTTACAAGCCACAGTACAATTCCAATTACTAAAGGAAGAATCCATTTCTTCCATTGAAATTTATCTAACATTTTTCTACTCCCTAAATTATTAATCAAACTTTGTAAGCGCTTATCTTTTGTTGACGATTACAATTTATAACATTATTTCGTTAAATGCTAATTTGAATTTGTGAATAAAATGATTTATTTTTTTGCTTTAAATCTCAATATAATAAGTTTTATAATGATTGTGAAGTTCATAACTTATAATCAAAAAAGATCAATATATAAAATATATTTATAAATGGAGTTTATGATGAATAATCAAGACTTAATGTATTTTTGCAAATTAATAGAAACTGGTAGTTACACTAAAACAGCTACATTTTTTAACGTTACTCAACCAACGATCTCAGCAGCTGTTAAACGTCTAGCTAAGCATTTTAAAGATCCTTTAGTTGAACAGGTTAATCGAAAAGGCAAACTCAACACAACAACTGCTGGAGACTTGCTTTACAATAAATCAGTTAAGCTTCTACATGAAATTAATAGCGTTAATTATGATGTAATGCATGCCAGTGAGAAGAAAATACGAATCTCTTTTTCTGGTGTTGCTGGCAGCATGTATATTCCTGAGGTTATCGCTCAGTTTCATCACGCTAACATAATGTCAATGCTTGACACGCATCTAGAGCGATCAGCAGATATATTCGAAAGTTTAACCAATGGAGATATTGATGTGGCCATTTATTCTTGGATGGTGCCTATTAACGACTCAAATTACTATATTCGTAATTTAAATAAAACAGAATTAGTCATAATAACTGGTCTTAACGATCCTTGGGCTAATAAAGAGCAAGTTAAAATTTCTGAGCTGTCAGAGCGAGACTTTATTGCGCGTTCAGAAGGATATTTGACCAGAGAATGCTTAGATCAAGAAGCAAAATTAGGTAATTTTTCTCCAAAAATAATTTTTACAGCTAGAACTATGCAACTAATGATCGACTTAGTTAGTCAAAATGTAGGTATTGCTTTAGCAATGGAAGATACACTTAAAGATAGAAGAGATTTGCATATTATTCACTTGATACCAGATCAAAGGTTATGGGCTTATATGCAAATTGCTATGCGGAAGAGCTTTATTCCAAATGACTATCAGAAAAAAGGTATTGATATTCTAAGACATTTTCGTGAAAATTAGCTATTTGGCCTTCTTAATTGCTTTATTAACCGCCTCTTCAACTGCTCTAGTAGTCGTTGAAGCACCTGAGACTGCATCAATTTCCGTACTATTAGCCTTAACAATTTCATCAGGTAATTTTTGAATAGCTACTGCTCCAATTCCCTCAGTTTCATGATTTTCAAGCACTTCAACATTCTTAATCTTTTTATCTTTGTAAGTAACTCTAACCACAATTCGACCACCAATACCAGCCTCGGTAGAACCAACATATTGATCTGGACCTAGTTCTATATTGTCAATTTTATCCCCAGCTATTAAATCATTAACCGATGGCACAGCATTTTCTAGTTTAACTTCTTGTGTATCCGACTTCATCTTAGCTGCTTGCTCACCAGCAATCTTACCGAAAATCAAGCATTCAGCGAGATTACCGCCACCTTGATAACGATTGACACACATACCGCCCATTTCACCAGCACTGTATAGGTGAGGAATTGGTTGATCATTGTTATTCAATATTTCAGCTTTTTCGTTATGTTCTGCACCACCCTGAGTGTTCAAAACGGCTGGAGCTAATTTGAGAGCATAAAGTTTGTTAGTACTGATTTCATCCATCGAGTCTGTGGCACGACCAAATTCAAGATCCTTACCATTTTTAGCAAATTCATTGAATTGGTTTATTGTAGCAGTCAAGTTTTTAGCCGGAACATTCATCTTATCAGCTAATTCAGAAACGCTAGTAGCATTAATCATCTTATCAAATAACTTGTTGTAACGAAGCTTACCGCTTTCTTTTTCTTCAACAAATTTTTGGTATTGTTTTTGGTCAAAGACTAACCATGCATTGTCAAAAGCATGAGGCATGTTGTATTCGCCATGATCATAAATGTGACCGTGACGGAACTTAGCATCTTCTTTCATAAATCTTGAACCATCATTAGCAACAGCAATAACTGAACCAGACTTAACATTCTTCCAGCCCCCGATCTGACGACCACGAGTGCCCTCTTCTTCAGCGATCACGTAGCTTGGGATAATTCCAAGTGATTCGTAGTTGCTCATATGCCACATCTTTGCACCAACGCTTTGGACCATCTTTACACCATCGCCACGGTTATATAAAGTACCAAGTGGGGTCAACTTGTGAATATGTAAGTAATCTTGTTGCATTTGTGGATTATTTTCAAAACCACCAGTTGAAACAACTACACCGTTTTTAGCATGGATAAAGTATCTCTTATGGTTACGTTCAACTATTGCACCTACAACTTGATCAGTCTCTGGGTCTTGAATCAGTTCTAAAGCGCGAGAATTAAGCCATACATCGATTTTATCTTTACGATCTGCTACTTCCTTACGAATCTTTTTCCATAGACCAGCGTCAAAGTCGCGGTTATGCACTAAAGCAAAGTCAAAAGTATCTGAACCTTCAAATTCTGGGTATTCACATAAGTGATCCTTGTGATCTAGGGAATCACCTTCTCGGAAGTCATCACCCCAAATAAATGGCTTAATACCAAAATATTTTTCAAAGTATTCGGGCATATTTACAAAACCGTCTAGATAAACATCCATGGTCTTCTTTGAATATGAATATGGTTCTGCTAATTGATCAAAGTACTTACCAATCTTTTCACGATCATGAGCCATGGCTACATGTTGAGCAGAATATCTAGTATTACCACCCTCATGTCCATAAGGAGCTACATCAACTAACAGAACATGAGCATTATTGTCTGCTGCAAATCTAGCAGCAGTACCGCCTGCTCCGCCAAAGCCTAAAACCAATACATCATAACTTGCATTCCACTTAATATTTTTTACATTTTTCATTTTTTGATCTCCCATAAAAATCAACTTGTCGTGTATTAAATATCATGTGAAAAACTAAAGTGCAAGCATTATTTTGTAAGCGCTTTTTCACAAAATAACCTTTTTGTCTTATTTCATAGAGCTTTAGACATGTGAAAAGTAATCTAAAATAATCAAATTTATATTTTTGTGAATTGATGATAAGCAATATATATATTTCGATAAATTATATTTATGGAGTTTAGTTAATGCTATAATCTATAATGTATTTGTGAACGGTTAATTTATATGTCCAATAATAGATATTTATTTAAAAATGGAATTCAGAGATTTAAAGTATTTTCAAAAACTTGTAGAAACTAAAAACTATAATAGAACAGCTGAATTTTTCGGAGTAACTCAACCAGCTATTTCTTCAATGGTTAAGCGACTTGAAAAAGAAATTGGTACCCAACTAATTTTTCAGGCCCACAATCACAAAAGAATGACTATATCACCCGCTGGCTTAGTTGTATACCGTAACGCAAAAGGGCTAATTCAGAAAGAACGATCAATTATTTTAGAAGCCAAAAGAGCAAACGAAAACAGTTTTCGTTTAGGCTATTCTGAGTTAGCTGGTAAAGAATGGCTAGCTTCCGTCATCACTCAACTTAACCAAGGACATTTGCTAGCTTCAGTTGAAACGCATGAAGAAAATTCTCATTATTTAGAACAACATCTTCGTGAAGGAAGATATGATGCCATTGTTTTTTCTCGTCTTGACAATGAAAAACTCCCTGGAATTAAATTAACCACACTTGAAACCTTCCAATACAATCTCGTTGTTCCCAGCAATAATCCGCTCGCAAAGCAAAAAGAAATTGATCTATTTCAAATTGCAGATATTCCTTTAATTATGAGACATAAACGTTTTCTATCTAGAACTGCCCTGGAACAAATTTTTACTAACACAAATTTTAAACCAAAGAAAAAACTAGTTGTTGATAGTATCGATGCTACTTTGCAACTAGTCAAACAAAATATGGGTGTTGGTTTCTTAATGGATATAGCTGCCAAAAACTATCCCGGAGTAAAATCTATTCCATTAATACCCAGCCAGCAGATTTATTGCTACTCTACTTTAGGGATTCGTGAGGATTTTATGCCAAACAAAATTCAAGCAAAATGTCTCTCCATTTTAAAAGGTTTTTAATTTCAAAAAAAGCGATAGTACCGCAATCGTTGGTACTATCGCTATTTTGGTTTATTAGAAGATTAGCTTTGCTTCAAGAAATCCTCTAACTGCTTATCGGAGAAAGTATTGCCATACTTTTGCTTAAGCTGTTGTAAAATATTTTGATTGTCTTCACCATAATCACGCAAAACAGAAATCAAGTTTTGCACTCCGGTGATCAGGCCTTCTTCCATTCCGAGCTGCTTTGCTGCTTCTGCGACTTCTTCCGTGTTCATGACGTGTTTCCTCCATTCTTCGGTTCTGCGATAATTATTCATTGTCTCCTTAACTCGGCTAATGAACTTACCATTTGAAGTTGGCTTGCCTTCAATCAAGCGATAAAGATCGTCAAGACCTGGTTTCACTTTACCTTTGGTTCCCTTGGTGTTTAAGTATATTATCTCAGATCCATCATTTAGTTCAACTGATGGGTCTTCTTTGGCAGTATAAACAAAACTATACCGCTTCAAGCCTTTTCCTTTTGGGTCAAACGGCAAGATGAAGATCACATAAGCCGCATGCAATTCTTCATATTCTTGTCTTCGCCGCAAAAAGCCATCCTCCATTAGCTTAAATAGATACTGTCTGGCGCGCTTATCCATGTCTCTTTTGTTGGCAACCTGCATCTCAACGTTGTAGCGCCTGCCCCGGCTATCGGTGATCAAAACATCAAGAATCGAAACCTTCTCCAGCCATTGAATGCGATCCTTTCCTGCGTGCGGACCGTTAAGTCCTTAATGTCCAAGTGTGGCAGCACCTCATTCAAGAACATACGGCAAATTTCTGGATCCTTCATGACGTTCTGAAACATCAGATCATCAGTAAAGCCCAATACTTCCGCGACATTTAGTTTTTTATCTTTGCTCATGCAAAGTCCTCCTAGAAAAATTTTTTGAGGATGTTTAACCCTCTAATATTTATTACGCAAAAAAGGCGCCAAATTTTTTTAGAAGTTGAAAAAAGGACAAACACCATAAAAATGTTCGTCCTTCGAGTATTATTTGAAATTTTTTCATTTTAAAACTGCTTGCAAACCAGCTGCTAAAACACCACCAACAATTGGCCCCACCATTGGCACCCAAGCGTAGCTCCAATTAGCTGACGACTTATTAGGAATAGGTAAAACTGTATATGCTAATCTTGGCGACCAATCACGAGCAGGATTCAATGCGAATCCAGTAGTTCCGCCAAGAGCTTGACCGACAACCATGATCAATAGACCAACCGCAATCGGCTTTAATCCTTTATCAAAATCACCTAAGTTAAGTAACGCAAAAACAAAGATAAAAGTTGCTATCGTTTCACTTAAGAAATTAAATAAATTGTTCTTAATCGCTGGTGCAGTAGCAAAAATCCCAACATTGTTTCCTGCTTCTGATGTTTTAGTGGCCTTAAAATGAGGATAAAACTGAATTGCTACTAAAGCTGCACCGACAAAGGCACCTAAAAATTGACCCAGCAAGTATGGTCCAACTTCGCTCCATGGGAAAAAGCCAAAACTAGCAAAGCCAATGGTAACCGCGGGATTCAAGTGCCCCTGTGAACCAAGACTGGCAGCAACATAAACACCGAATGTAACCGCCATGCCCCAAGCAATAGTTACATAAAGCCAGCTAGCGCCTTTAGCATACGATTTTTGCAAATTAATTGCAGCACCACAACCAGTGCCCAAAACAATTAAGACTAAAGTTCCAAAGAACTCTCCTATGAATCCTGACATAATGCCCTCTTTCTATTAATCTTTAACAATTAGTGGTTTAAGTTGCTTTTCAATATCGTTTAAGCCCACACCTGCTTGAATAAGTGATGCAGCTGTATAAGCTCCCTCGATAAAAGCAGCATCATAGAGATGAACCTTTTTATCAGTCATTTCCATTGCCATCTCAAGGTTCATTTTCGCACTGCCTAAGTCATAAAAAGCTAAAATTTCATCTGCAGTGTTTTCATCAAACGCTGTCATAATCTTTTCCATGCTAGTGCCAATATCATTGTCGTTTGTACCACCTGCGGCAGTAATCGGCACATCCTTTGCTACTTGATTAAGCAATTTAGGTAATCCGTTAGCAATGTCTGGTACATGAGAAACCAAAGTTATACCTAAGCTCATAGCAAGCCCTCCGTCTCAAGCATTGCTTCAAAAAGATACCCGCTTGATTGAGAACCAGGATCAATGTGTCCCTTGGACCGTTCACCTAAATACGACGCTCTACCTTTTTTAGCAATCATATCTTTAGTAGCCTCAACAGCATCTTTGATTTTTTCTTCAGTTAAATTGCCACTCTTAACCTCTGGTACTAAAGTGTTCCAGACATCTACCATGGTCTTATCGCCTGGTTTAGCGCCACCACGCATTTCAATTCCAGCTAGCGCAGCATCAAACAACTCACCAATATCATCAGTTGAGGCACTCTTCTTGGCCATTTCTAGAAAAGCCGTTCCATACAACGGGCCAGATGCACCACCAACTGTTGAAATTAACGCCATGGCAATCGTCTTAAAACCAGAAGTTAAATCAGCTGGTTTAGTAGCTAATTTTTCTTTAACTGCAGTCATCCCGCGATCCATATTAAAGCCATGATCTCCATCACCAATTGGCGTATCAAGATCACTTAAATATTGTTTATTTGTATTAACCTTGTCAGCGAACTTATTCATCCAAATAGTTAGTGTATCAGTAGTTAATGCCATTGTTTTTCCTTTCTACCAAGCAATTGTTTTAACTGGATAATTCAAATAATCTAGCCATTTATCATCCTGAATTTCAAAAAGCGTAAGTGAACTACCGGCCATATCAATTGAAGTCATATAATTACCGACCTTCATAAAACTAGGTTCAATATCAAAAGTTTCTAATTTATTTAAGACATCGTTTGAGAAAATATATTGTTCCATTAATGGAGTAGCACCCATGCCGTTAATTAAACAAGCGTATTTCTTGCTACTATCAAGATGCATTTCATCGTTCAATTTACCAATTAATTCATCAACTAATTCTTTTGAAGGCTTAATTTTTTCACGACGATAGCCCGGCTCACTATGAATGCCAACACCATACTCAATTTCATCCTCTTTCAGGATAAAGCCGGGTTTACCAACTTCTGGATTAGTTGCTGCAGAAAGAGCTACAGCAATTGTCTTGATATTTGGTAAAACCTTTTTAGCTAAAGCATCAATCTCATCAAGACTAGCTCCCTGTTCAGCAGCTGCACCAAGAATCTTATGCATAAAAATGGTTCCAGCTACCCCGCGTCTTCCTTGAGTATAAAGGCTATTTTCAACGGCAATATCGTCGTCAACTACAATTGACTTAACAGGAATATTATCCATACTTGCTAAATCCTTAGCCATGTCAAAGTTCATGACATCACCTGAATAATTTTTAACAACCATGAAGACGCCTTTACCCTGGTTAACAGCTTTAATAGCTGCATATATTTGATCTGGCGTAGGTGAGGTAAAGACTTGGCCACAAACAGCTGCACTAAGCATCCCATCACCGACAAAGCCAGCGTGAGTTGGTTCATGACCCGATCCGCCACCACTGATAATTCCGACTCTATCTTTCATTGATGCTTTATCTGCGCGAACAACAGCTTCAGTTCCTTCAATTTTTTCAATATATTGCGGATATGATCTAGTCATTCCATCAACCATTTCTGGCACCACATCGTGTGGATCATTAATAATTTTCTTCATCAAGTACCCTTCTTTCTTTGTTTAGATTTTTAATCTACTTTTACAGAAATCGCTTACATAAATATTATAACTAAATTCTTCTCATTAGTTTAGTTTCTCGCTTATGTGCTAATATGTTATTCTCCAAAAAATGTACTTTGAAATCGTTAAGCTTATTCGTCATAGACAGAAGAAAATTCAAAACAAACTACAAGCACAAAAATAGTCAAGCATTGCAAAATTACAATACTTGACTATTTATCTGTATTTCTAACTCACTACAGTTTTTCGTAACTTAGCTTTTTTAGTAACAGTATTAGCCACTTTTACAAATTGACCATCAGCTAATTTGTAATATAACCTACCCTTGATTACATATTTATCTGCATTGTTCAATGCACTAATCCATTGATTCTTCTTAAGTAAAACTTTCTTTCCATGCTTTTTGACAACATTACCTTTTTGATCGTAAACATAAGCATTGTGAGTCAGCTTGAGTCTCTTAGGTGCTTGAAGAACAGTATTTGCCGTTTTAACAAAAGTATTGTTGCCTACTCTATAAAACTTAACGCCATTGATAAATGTTACTTTAGCATTATCCAATGCAACGATTGTCTGTCCTTTTTTGAGCAAGCTCTTAGCATTCTCAACATCAGTCAAAACAACTTCACCATTTTGATCATAAAGATATGCATTATGCAATAATTTAAATGATTTACCTACTAAAGGATCAATTGATTTTGTTTCAGTAACTCCATCTGTGTCACTCGTGCTAGTGTCAACTACTACATCTGTATTGTCTGTAGGTACAACATAGTTAGGATCAAAATGCACAGTTAGCTTCTTGGTGACGGTATTTCCAGCCTGATCTACTACATTAACAGTAAAGATATGAGTAGTCGGTTGATCATTATTATCGTTAAGATTTTCAACTTGCTCAAATTCATGATCGCCATATGGATTTGTGAACTCTGTATCAGTATTCAAACCTTCTAAACGATTATAACCTGAGTTTAAGAATTCACGATAAATGTTATTACCATTAACGTAGAGTCTATAACCATCCAAGTTATCATTTACCTTACCTGATAAAACAAATTTAGGATTATTAGTCCAAAGCTCAAGTTCATTACCATTAACTTGGTTGACTTCAAGAGTTGGTTTTACTGTGTCTAAGATAAGATTTAATGTACCACGAACAGTTTGACCGTCCTTCGTCCTATAAAGATAAGCAATTGGACGTTGACCAGTACTATTTGCAGTCACGGCAAAGCTAAACTTACCATTTTGATCTAGTTTAACTTGATTTGCAGGGTCATTTTCATTGGAACTATCACTCAAGACAGTTAAGCTAGTTACATTATCGTCTACATTACCAGTTACCCTAAACTTCATTGTAGTGGGATCATAGTAACCCTTTAATACTGCGTTTTGACCAAAACGAGTAGTATCATTATCATTCATATAATCAAAATGAATGTTTGGATTAGGAGCTGTTCTAGTCGTCAAATCAGATGGGGCATGTCCTGGATATGCTCCTGGACCAAATGCATCCACATTTGCTGCCTCGTCTTTTACTTCAACACCTAACTGATCACGGTTAGTATAAACTGGACGATCAGCTGCATCTACTTCATAGTAAACACCCAGGTGATTTGAACTTGCTACGCCTCTTTGACTAGTTTCTTGCTTATCATTGTAAGATGGTCCATTAACAACAGTCCAACCAGTTAATAATGCACGCTTGCCACCATTAATTGAAGTATGTACATGGAATGTAGCTACCCCATCATCAACTTCACCTGTATATAATTCACCTGTAAAGTAATCTTTAGCAAAAGCTTGGACATTTTCACCTTTAGGTACAGCAGCTTGAACAACTACATCATCTTTTCGATTAGTTTCAACAGAGTTGATTGAAACACCAAAGTTACCTGCAAAAGTGTCAGTAACTTGCCAATTAAAGAATGCTTTTGGAGTTACAGTTGAGAAATTCTTTAACACATTTTTACCAGTAGCATCAGTGCTAAATACCAAGTTAGTTGAATTGACATCAACAGGAACAGAATACTGACCATTTTGAACCTGAACTAATTTACCATTCAAATAGAAATCTTGATTTGCTCCACCAATTAACGTGTAAGTCTTAGTATCATTATTGTAACTAGTAGAATTTTGATCAAATGCTAATCCATTAGTAGCATTCCAAACACTGACTGCAGGTTCATTAATATCTTTTCCTGCTACATCAACACTGTAAACTGCAGTATTATCAGCCACATCACTCAAGGCAACACTTACCTTATTTTCAGCGTTTGATAACGCAGCAACCGCATTCTTGTCCAAAGCAAAACTGAAATGTCCTTTTGTCTTTTCAGCATTATCAAAAGCCGACTGGCTATCACTAAGTTTATAGCCGAAGACTTTATCGTTAACTGTAACTGTAGCATATGAATAATTAGTAAAGCCAGCCCCAGTATCTTGGTATTCACCGCTTAAAGTATTCGTGGCTTCATCATATTTCACATTAGACAATGTTGGTGCAACAGTATCAATTACTACAGGGAAATCTGCAGTTTGCACTTGATGAGGTCCTTCATTCCAAAGTGTAGCTACTAATCTATAAGTATAATTACCATCTTTAGCAACTTCCATTTGACCAGTTTTACTATTATATACCTTGCCGTCCCATTCAAACGCATCAGGATTATCTCTCATTGAAACTGATAAGCTTGTATCTTTAGTTACTCCGTTTTCATCATAAGACTTATCTACACCTTGCACATCTGCAACAACTCTTACGACATTACCTTGAGCGTCAAGGACCACAGCTTTTAAATCCTTAACATTTTGTTTCAAATAAGTATATGGTTTAAGAAGATCACTCTTATTATCGTTATTTGGTGAGAAGGCTACCTTTCCGCTTTCATACAATTTTGCAACTTCTTGCCAGTTGTAATCGCCTTCTACATTAACAAGTTGCTTTAATGATTCTTGATCAGCAACACCACGAGGATAGTTTTGCTCATTAACGAATCGATTTCCCTGGATGTCGGAGTGTGCTTCATTAGCATTTTGATCAAAAACATTTTCACTGGTTAAGTCACCATAGTAAGCTAAATATGGTACTGAAACTGTAGATTTATCATTAGTATTGGTGAATCTTAAAAACCCTTCTACTAATTGATTGTTGTTTAAGCCATTTAGATTTAAAGAATACGTAACCTGTTTAGTTTCTTTAGGAGCTAAACTAAATGAATTTTCACCATAAACACGTGCACCCGCTAATTGAACATCATGATAAACTCCAGTATTGCTATCCCTTTGTTCAGTATATCCACCACCAAAGTCATCAAAAGTATAAACTTGTTCTTGGTCCGTTAGATTATGGAAAGTTAAAGTAAATGGAGTATTTTCTTTAACTTGATGAAGTGAGACTGAACTTGTTCCATCATCAGCAATTACATAAACTGGATTCGAAGTCGCAGCACCAACATCGATTTGTCCGGCACCCTGTCTACGTGGAGAAACAGGTGTAGTATACCCATTTTGCGTTTGAGGTTTAGCACTGTTCATTAAAAGAGCTTTAGTAGCAGCAACCAACTGCGCTCCTTTTAATTCAGGATTAGTTTTCTTTAGCCGTTGCATTACCAGTGCAGCACTTGCTGCTGCGAATGGACCAGCCATTGAGGTTCCACTCATTGTTTGGTAATTATTATTGTTGACGATAGAAACAACTTGATACCCTGGAGCAGCCAAATCAGGTTTTAAAGTAAAGTCTTGTACCGGTCCCCAAGATGAAAATCCAGCCATGTCACTATCTTTACCAGTAGCTGAAGTCTCTGCAGCAACTGTTAATGCATTTTTAGAAGCACCAGGATTGGCCACTGTACTTGAATTAAGTGGTTCATAATTACCATCTGCACTTCCAGATTCATAACTTTCTACAGAAGTCACATTACTTGTATTATCAACTGAACCTGAATGACCATTATTTGATGCAGAAATTGAAACAAACACACCATGATCAATTGCATATTGAACAGCTTTTTGTTCAATATTAGTTAATTGCTGATCTGCAACACCTTGACCAAGGGACATTTGAATTACATCCGCACCTAAATTAGTAGCATCGTAAATAGCCTTAGCAACATCATCAGTTTTTTCATCTGAAAACTGACCGAAAACACGCAATTGCATCAATTGAGCTTCTGGAGCAACACCGACAACGTATTCTTTATTACCATCTGGTTTTCCATCAGCAGCAATGATACCTGAAACGTGTTGACCGTGAGGAGAATCATTTGAGTTAGTGTCATCAGAAGTAATGTAATCATTGTCTCTATCGGCATAGTTATAAACATATGGGAACTTTTCATTTACGTACTTCCCATACCCCTGCTGTTCAATCTTTTTTGAATATCATCCTTTGAAAGCTTAGGATTTTCAGGCATTGTTTGAAAATCCTTATGGCTTGGATCAGCTCCTGAGTCAATAACAGCTACGACAGTACCTTGACCTTTATATCCCTGGTCCCATGCAGATTGAACATTCCCTTTAACATGATCAGCCTGATTGGTTGGTGTTTGTACTTGATTATCATTCTCTGGCGTATTGTTTTGATCAGCTGTATTAGCTTCTTGATTACTTTGTTGAGATGAATTAGCCTGCACTGTAACATTTTGTTCAGTATCATGGCTATTAGCTGTATCTCCAGCTTGCGTCTTATTCTCTGTTGTGTTTTGATTTTGTGCTGTTACCTGCACTTCAGAGTTAACACTAAGTGTATAATTTTTTGCGGTAAGTTGAATAAATAATTAAAAAGCTCAAGTCC
>NZ_PCZI01000015.1:0-48029 GCF_002554085.1 Lactobacillus sp. UMNPBX1 | reverse complement strand
GGTTTAGGGCACTTTCTCAGAGGACTTGAGTTTGATTGCTCTGGGAAGTTAGCAGCCACTTTTTTAGGCGTTTCTCTAAAGAAACCATCTGTTGTCCAAGTCGTTATCTCGTCATATTCTATATTTAGCTCAACTAAAATCTTTTCTACTTCCTTCAAAAATATAGAATCTAGTTCCACAAGTTGTCCAGGATTCATATAGTGAAAAGATGTCCCTTCATCTCGAATTGCACGTGTTGGAAGTAGCATCGCATTTTCAGGTAAATCTACTAAGGCACCTGCTGTTCCAATGGTTAACACCTTTTCTACTCCATAAGCAATTAGCCATTCAAGCAACTGTACAGCTGCCGGTGCTCCCAAGGGCGCTTGACAAAAAGTGAAAAATTCGTTATTAATTTGAACTTCATAAATTTTAGGATTAAAAGAACATGACTCAAATTCACCTAAAGTACGGTGAAAATGGTGATCTAAAAATGCATTAATTTCTTTTTCCGGCACGAATGCGTAAAGCAATCTTGGATGAAACTGAAATGGCTCTTGATCATGATTTGGTTCAAGAACTGCATGCTTATTTTTGTCAAAGTCTAAAATGAATGGTTGTTTGTTCATATTTTACACTCCATTTTTAGTTGAAATATTATCATAAACTCGCTAATACCTGAGATCCAATATTCAAGCTAACGCTATATGAATCATGGCCCCAGTTACGTTTATCATAGTTATCCATATCAGCTAAACTATCGGCAGTAAACAAAATTTGTGCAAAACTTATATTTCTAAATTCTGCACAAGCAGCTAAAGCTGAGCACTCCATTTCTACAGTTTTTGCACCTAGTTTTTTAGCTTGCAAAACTTGATTAGGTGTTTCTCTAAAAAATCCATCTGTTGTCCAAGTTGTTCCCTTTTCATATTGGAAACCTAAATTTTTTATTTCATTCTCAACTCTTCTTACAAAATTTTTATCTAATGCAATAATCTTACTTGGTTCTTTGTAGTAAAAAGATGTCCCCTCTCCGCGAATCGCTTCTTGAGGGACAAACATCGTGTTTTCAGGTAGATTATCCAAAGCTCCTGCGTTTCCAACAGATAAAACTTGTTTAACTCCGTAGTTAATCAACCAATCCAAAAATTTAGTTGAAGCTGATGCTCCTACTGGAGCTTGACACAAAGTGATTAATTGGTTATTGATTTTCACTTCATATACTTTTGGTCTAAACGAAACAGTTTTAAATTTACCTAAAGTCTTATGAGAGTGTTTATCTAAAAAAGATTTAATCTCATCATCTGGAACAAACGCAAAAAGTAATTTTTCATGAAACTTATACTGTAAATTTTCGACTCCAGGCTCTATTACAGCTTTTTTATTTAAATCAAAGTCTAAAATAAATGGTTCTTCATTCATGTATACCCTCTCCCTTAAATATCCTCATTAAAACAGTCTCGAACCATCGCTAGTCCTCTACTTGAATATCATTCATCACAATTTCAACTTCATCGTCTAAATTCATCTGACTAGTAAAAGCATACTCGGGAATAAAACCAAGATAATCTTTTTCATTCCACCATGAGCGCATTTTTTCTTCACCAAAAGAATGTTCATGACGAGTTTTATGGCGTTTCATTGTTTCTTCAAACGGAATATCAAAATAATAGGCATAAATTTGATCACCAAAAAGCTGCTGAGATTTTTTGAATAAATCAGCATACCATTTCGCATTCAAGATACCTTCTAAAATAGTGTAAGAACAGTGATGATAACCATACTCAAGCAAGTTTTCTAATAATGGCAAAGCAAATGTCTTTTCTCCGTCTTTAACATTCAGCATTTCTCTTCTAACTGTATCTTGTGGAATCAATAGTGTATTGTGTGGCAATCGACGATGAATTTCTTTAGACAGTGTAGTTTTGCCACTGCCAGAGTTTCCTCGAATTATAATTAATTTTGATGTCATCATAGAAATCTTCACTTTCTTAAAACTAGTTCACTGCATCCCTAATTGTTGCAAACTTATCAAATGTATAATCTATACCATGAATTTTAACAATAGGCAGCATTTTCCCTTTTTGCCCCATCAATAATCCTGCAGAGGCGGCTAACATGTCACAGATAGTTTCAACATTAGTTTTATCTTCATGCTGACTTTTTCTTAAACCAGAAATACCATACAATCCAACTGCTACTTGAGTTGCACCTTTTTTATCAATTCTTCCATCGCTATCAGTAATTATAATAGCTACTCTGACTTTTAATTGATCAAAAATATCATCACTAATTCTCTTAGCAATTTCATCACAATTTTTAGGTAAAACTATTGCAGTACCAGCATCAATTTTATCTACACCTGCACTAGTTAAAAACAAACCATTCGGCAGCCACCCGCCAATAAAGTTCTTAGATATCTGCAGCTTCTTACCACTCTTATCACTGGTTTGATCAATGATAATTTGAATTAATCTTGGATCTTTTCGGGGTATTTGCTGATGCAAACGTAAGGCTAATTGACTTGGATTAATAGATTTTAAATCAACAAACAAACCCTCAGATTTAGAAATCAACTTAGAAGCAATACATAAGATATCATTATCGCGTATATTAAATTCTTCATTTTTGATTGTCCTAATTATTTCTGCACTTAAATTGCACTTTTTCTCTATCTTTGGAAAATTATGCAGCGCTTCAATTGTAATCATGACTATAACCTCAAATCAGATGTTAATTTGCCCAAAACAGTAATTTCGTTTCTATCGCAATACTTCAGTGTTTTTATGATCGGTTACCATGATTTATCTGGTATCTTTTTCCTTTATTAATGGTATTGTTAGCAAAACAACACCAAAATACACTGCGGATACAAAGAACATTACTTTCAAGTCTCCAAATACTTTCATAATACTATTGCTTATAAATAATGAAATACTAACCAAGATCTCTGCAATAAATGAAATAGTCGAAAGCATAGTTGACTTATTGCTTTTTCCATAAATAGCCTCATTACTAGTAGCTGAAATTTGTCCCGACATCATTCCCATCAATAGTTCAATTAATAGAAAAAGACAAAACAGTATATATTTATTTTCTAGAGTTCCACTTAATACAAATGCACCAATCATGCACACAGTATTCAATAAAGTAAGATTCTTTGAATTAACAGAAGTAGAAATTTTACTAAATAAAACTGATCCTAGAATTAATGCACACATAAATAACGTGTAAACCAGTGAAAGATTAAAACCTAATTTTTCAACATAAATAATCGACCAATAGATAAGGATAAATTGCGTTCCACAATCATAGCCTACATTTATTAGAAGCTCTATTATCTGAAAAGGATAGGATACTTATCATAAACCAAATAAGAGCTGGATATAACGCAAGTCCAAGCATTGCGAACCATATCGGTGCAGTATCTTTAATTCCAAATAGCCAGTCCCAATATTTCCACCGATTAATGTGGTTAAATTCAAAATAATTACTTGCATCCCCATTAGTTTGCTCCTGTAAGTCAGTTACATAGGCAAGTAAAGTACCTGAATTAAGTGCTAAGCCAATACCATATAAAAGCTCTGCCGTTGAAAAGAAAAAGAAGTTTCTAAATAGAATTAGAATGAAAAAACTCGTGGCAATAACTAAAGATGATAAAGCTAGAACTTTCAGTCTTCCAATTCTATCAGCTAAATATCCTGCTGGAAGAAGACCAAATATAATACCGATATTTTGAAAAGATTTTATTGAACTAATATTTGCATCCGGGATTCCATTTTTAGCATAAAATAATGAAAAAATTCCTGACATTGATGATCGGAAAAGTGTAAAAACTGCTGTAAAAACTAAAAATAAAATTGCAATTTTAAAACTTACACTCTTTAATCTCATGACCATCAACTCCTATTGTTTTTTCTTAAAAATCTATAACCTCTTCAACTATTTCTGCAATTTTCTTTGGATATTCAAAATGAATATAATGTGAATCACCCATAACTACAACTTTAGATTGCGAATTATTTGAAACGTATTCTGACCGCTTATATTCATTTTTACGATACTTCTCTGTAATAACAACACTTGGTGTTCTATCACTTATCCTGGTAGTATTTTTCCAAAACGAATCATTTTCGTAGGCTGCTTGTGCTTTTAAATTATCCTTTTCATCAAATTTCTTCGCATTTTGCTCTGTAGTTGTCCAAAACTTTTTATTTTCTTCTGGAGTAAAAATTTCTCTAAGATCAGCTTCAATTTTTTCTTGAAGTTTTGCCATGTTTTTATTTTTCTCAATATAAGCTGGTTCCTTTGGAGGATTTAACATGATTTCTCTAGTAGTTGGCTCAATTCCTACAAAAGCCTTCAAATTATTGATTTTATCTTTCATTTGCATAGCATACACACCGCCAATGCTATGAGCCAAAATTATAACTTTTTTTGCATTAAAATCGTTAATAATTTTAGCTAATTTAGTAGCTTCGTCTGATACTGTATAGTCCTTTAAAGACTTGCCACTAAAGCCACTATTCAAATAATCTGATGCAAAATAGCCATACTTATTGGGCAAAGCTTCAATTACTTTTGAAAAAGATTGTGCTGTATCAAAACTACCAAAGCCATTCAAAAAAACAACTAATGGATCTCCCTTTCGATAGGCAAAATTAATCTTGCCTAATTCAGTTTCAATATCGCTTCTTTGCATAAATTTCTCCCTTTATTAAAACTTTGAAGTCGTTATATTTTAATTATTTCTTAGCACAAATACCTTATGCCCATTTTCATCATCTTTTAAATACACGAAACTACTTCGCTTAGCTACATTCTGACTAGCGGAATTCTTAGGATGAGTTCTTAAAATCAAATAATCAAGCTTCAACTGTTCAAATGCGTATTTCTTAAGAAATTCGACAGATTCAGTCATAATTCCTAAATGTTGAAAATCATTAGAAAGCCAATATCCTACTTCGCCAGATTCATGATTCAAATTATGTAAGTCAATCATGCCAGCTGGCTGTCCATCAACTAAAATAACTAGGTTGAATGCTGTACCATCAACCATTTTTTGTTGAAACATTTTAATTGAATCGGCTTCTTTTTGAACAGAATCAATTTTGTTGGCCCAAACTAACCACTTAGAAAACTCAGTAAGATTTTTTTGAAGTTGATCAAATAAGTCTTTTGCTTGCCAAGTCTCTGGAAGAACTAATTCGATTTCTTTATTTTTAGTTAGAAATTTATGTAAAACAAAAACAAAAGCAGTATGACACATTTCGAGTATCTCCTTTCCTCCAAAATACGTTGTATTAAATATTACTTAAATAAATTTAATATTTCAAGAGGATATTTATAATATTTTCACACGTAAAAAACCAGGAAGATAGTTTTTCTCCCTGGTTTCTCCAGCATATTCTTAAATTAAATGATTTTCTTTATACCAACTAATAAAATTGGCCAAAAAATAAGCAGAGACCTCTAAAATCTCTGCCTATTAGCCACAAATTTTTCATAGCCAAAAATAATTATACTTAATTACCAGCTGGTGTTACGTTTACCGTTACTGTCTTTATATCAGACCATGGACCAACTATATTACTGTTGAGGCCACGGACACGTATCTCATATGTCTTACCTTTTTCGAAATAGCAAATACTATTTTTATCAGAGCTGGATGTAATTTCATCACCATTACTTGATGATGATAAGAAATTTTGCCATTCACTCTGACCTTTTAAGCGATATTGAACTTCATAACTACTAATATTTTTATTAACCGGCCATTTAATATCGATGTATGGTTCATCACTACCATTATCATCATAATAGCTGACATCAACTGGGATTTTATCTGGCACATTCTTATTATCCGTTACAGCATGATAATCGATCGTCTTTGCATCAGAAAGTTCACCATTAATATCAAATCCGTTCGCACGATTGATAGGTAAAACAGCGACTTGATATGTCTTACCATTAACAAGGCTCTTAGATGGAATTACCGTGCTTAATGATTCACTTGCTTTAATTCTTGGCACAGCAGCAGGAATATAGCCACTGCCACTATTTATATAGATGACATATTCAGTCGCACCTTCAGACTTAGTAAAATCAACTTGCAATCCGTCTTTTACTGGTGTCAACTTTGTAACTTCATTTTTGACTGGTACTTGGTCAGTATTTTCACCTGTTATTTTGAAATTAAATAAACCACGAGTTTGAATGTTTAATTTGTACTCACCTTTTGCGACATACCAAGTTATCTTTTTATTATCTTGTCTACCATTGAACATTGAAGATGGCAGGTAATAACTAAAGCCATTCTTACTTTGCATAGTAATGATTGTTCTATGACCATTGTAATAAACCGGCATCGAGTTCATGCCCATAGTTAATTTTTGTGACTTATCAACTTTTAATGTGTAACTATGATACGTGCTATTTTTATAGCTACTAAACATGTCAGAAAATCCCTTTACCTTTTGTCCTAATGAAATTTCAGGACTATAAGTATAGCTGTTTGTAGTGCGGTAAATTGGATAATCATCTAACTGTTTTCTAAGTTTAGTCAATTTAGTATAACTAATTCTAATTTTTCTTGATCCCGGATTCTTAGCAACTACTTTGTAATTTCCGGATCTAAGATAATACTCTTTAGTATTTTTCTTATCGGTTGAATAAGGAATGGCCTCCCAATCAATACTATTGTAGATTCTGATCTTGGCATTTGTATTAACTGTTACTCTACCAGCTTCTTTTAAATGAAGCTTATAAGTGTTGCCTTTGCGTACATAACTTGTGCCTTGAGTCGGAATTTGGATCGTAGCAGCTTGAACAGTAGAAGAATTTGTATTTAAAAATAGTACAAATGCTCCTGCCAATGAAGTTGCAATCAGATATTTATTAATTTTCATAATTGTTGTCCTTTCATAAGCTATTATAATGCTTTATTGATTTTATACCCTAACTAAAAATATCCCACCTATATTCTTTGCTTACATCCTCGAGCAGACTTAAGCCGGCAATACTATTACCAACTTCATCAAGTGGTGGACTAAAAATGCCAATCCCAGCTTTATTAGGTACTGAAGAAACAAGCCCACCTCCAACACCACTCTTAGTAGGAATACCAATTTTAGCAGAATATATTCCTGACGCATTATATAACCCCGTTGTCATCATCAAGGACTTAGTAAAAGTTGCAGCAGTACTTGAAACAATTCGCTTATTATCCCAAGGTTTAATTCCATCATTGGCTAAAACAGCACCAAAATTAGCTAAGCTACGTGCCGTTACCATCATTGAACATTGTTTGAAGTAAGTAGTTAAACTTTCTTCAACATCGGCTTTCAAAATTTCCTTAGCTTTCATGTAATAAGCTAAAGATCGATTCATATCGCCTGTCTTTTGTTCAGACTTAAAGATCTCTTCATTCAATTTGATTTGGGGATCATTACAAATTTCTCTAGTAAAATTAAGAATTTGTTCAAATGCACTTTTATCTTCAGTATCCTTAATTACTGAAGTCATTAAAATAGCACCAGAGTTAACAAAATCTAAAACCAAAGTTTCAATTGAATAAAGTAATGTAATGA
Organism: Lactobacillus sp. UMNPBX1; assembly: GCF_002554085.1. NCBI lineage: Bacteria > Bacillati > Bacillota > Bacilli > Lactobacillales > Lactobacillaceae > Lactobacillus > Lactobacillus sp. UMNPBX1. Next base: position 40,461 of record NZ_PCZI01000015.1, on the reverse strand, counting down.
CTTTGGAGATGCTTTCAATTGCAAAGTAAGTTTCACTATCACCAGCTACTGAAATTTTTCCATCGTCCAAATTATAAATTGCTATTCCAAGTTGTTCTGGTTCTACTTCCGCCAATGCCGGAATATACGTTGCAACATGACCATTCACTACTTGCGGTAAATTTTTAGTTACTAAGTTTGCTAAATCAGTCATACTCTGCATCCCCTTTCATTCTTATTTTACAAAAAAGACAGATTTCTCCATAAGAATCTGCCTCACGTTCAATATTTAATCTTCAAACTTGTCTAAATTTTAACTCTATATGTTTTTCTTATCACACTAATTTTCTGTATTTTGCCCAATTATTCTTTCAACAGCCGGTGCAATTAAGTTCTCTTCTAGCTTCATGTCAACCGGCTTATATTCGGGATCAATACATTCATCCCAATATTCAATATGTTTCTTATCGATATAACTTTCTGACTCTTCAACGGCATTTCCGCCTTCTCCTTGAACTGAATACCAGTAAAAATATGTATATCCATCTGGATTTTTCTCCTTAAAGACACTTTCCACGTACATCTTTTCACCAGCCATTGTGGCCACAGTATCAGTGTGATGATCATTCAAAAAATCCATCCATTCTTGTGCTTTTTCTTCTTTTCCTTTTTTAATTCTAAAACGCGTTAATTCTACCTTAGTCATCATTGATTATCTTCTTTCCATTAATGTATTTTCGCTTTGCATTAATCACCATTTTCTTAACAATATCTTCTCCCAGATCACTGCCAAGCATTTCAGAGATTCCTAATAGAAAAATGGCTACATCTGCTAATTCTTCATTGATATTTTCTTGGTCTTCTTTTAGCCAAGCTTGAAACAGTTCATTTACTTCACCATACAATAATAGCAGTTCAAACTTCACATCAGTGGTATTAAAATTATGTTTTTTCTTGTTCTCAATAACGGCTTTTTGAAGTTTCTTGGTATCAATAATCATAGTTTCAATCCTCAATATTCACTATTAAACTTTTTCTCTACTATTTCTTTCACATTAAGATCAAGCAATGAAATAGAATTTAATTTTACATATATATCTTGTAATAATGACTTCAAATTATTAAATCGATAGTATTCTAACAATTCATCTGAATAAGGATTAAAAGCAAATGATTTTATCCAATTAACAAAAATATCTGAATTTATCTTATGTGCTTTAAATCCATTTACAAAAACATCGGCTAAACGATATTCTTCCCCGTCAATAAAACGTCTATCAACCTTATTCAACATTTCTTTAGTCGCTAATAAAAAATCGGCTACCATTCTTTGATCAAAATCATCACATAGTATACTATCTGCCAGTGCGTCCGAACAATGCGCAACTGCATGAACCCAACCATATTCCTTGGAAAAGCCAGTAAAATCATGCTCATTGGCTAAATAATGAATTAAGTTTTTAAAAATCTGCTTTTCTTTATTCTTATCTAAGATTTGATAATACTGAGATTTTTTATCATTATTTGTTCGAATAATTAAATCCCACAACAAGCACGTAAAAGACCTTGTTAATGTAGCTTCCCCATTTTCTTGAATTCTATAGAATAAAAGATTTCTTTCTTCAAGTTGATTTATCAAAAATAAAACTTGCTTATTGGTAAATTTTTCTTCGAAAAAGCCAGCACCCAAGCTATTGCATACTAAGTCATCTCGAATTTCACTTTTAGAATTGCCAATATTTTCTAAAAGCCAATTTACTTCTTCATCTAAATATTGAGCGTTAGAATTATTCAATTTTTGTTTTAAGATTTTTAAATCCATTTGCTCACCTTAATTCTTATTGTACCTTGTGCAACACTAAACTATTTATGATTAAAACAAAGTTTTCATATATTCCTATTTACATTAATAAAAATCTTATTTATTATTAATGTACCATAATTTTATAGCTTTTCAATAAACAAATGGAGATGAGCAAATGAAAAAGAAAATCAAATACACTCTTGCACTTATCGCATCCATCAGCTGTGTTGCTTTACTAAGTTTTGCGTCATATTTACAAATTCATGAACATATCTATAAAGGTCTTTTTTGGAATGTTTTATTGATCCTTTTCTTACTTTTTAGTTCATCAATATATCTAAAACAATTAATAAAGGGTCCTAATGATAACCAAGATGATGGTAATGATGCAGAAACAGTTCGTCTTGAGCAAAATGCCAAAGTAAAAACGATGACTATAATAGAAAATATTACTTTTTGGTGTGGCATGATTTTAATGGTTTATGCTTCCAGTCAACTAAAAGAAAATCCACAATTTTCATATGTTCTATTTGCAATTGCTGGCACTTTAACTTTAATTTGGCTATTAAGCTTTGTGATTGAGATTTTTTATATTTGCAAATCTGGAAAGCAACCAGACAAAAGAGAGGATTAAATAATGCTAAATCTGGAAAATTTTAACTCTTCATACTTAAAAGATATTTGGAAAGATGGATTCAAAGCAAACAATCCAGAATGGACTAAATGGAATGCGCCATATTTTAACGATTACATTCCCTATCAGTCTTTTTCTGACTTTAAAGAAAGTCCCATTTCTACCTATCTACTGAGTAAATCATGCAAAGCCATTATTAGTAATGGGCAAGCAATAGGTATGGTGTCGAAAAATTGGATTGATAAAACAACACTTTGGCTTGAAATTGGAATAGTTATTTATAATCCCAATTATTGGCATGGTGGCCTTGGAACAAGAGCTTTAGAAAAATGGATTACTGATATATTTTCTGAATATCCTGATTTAGAACACATTGGTTTAACAACCTGGAGCGGCAATCCAAGAATGATGCATTTAGCTGAAAAAATTGGGCTAAAAAAAGAAGCTCAAATTCGCAGAGTTCGCTATTTTCAAGGCTTTTATTATGACAGCGTAAAATATGGCGTTTTAAGATCTGAGTGGGAAAAATGCAAAAACAAATAAGGATGATATCTTGACAATTTACTGCCAGTTATCATCCTTATTTCAATTTGTATCAAATATTAAAAGTCATTCCTAGCAAAATAAGCAGTACAATTGCCCAAACAAATCCTGCAATCAATCCCAAAATCCAGGCTAACCACCGCTTCATCTTCTTACTCAATATTATTGCAGTCAGAACAAACATCGCGCTTTCAGAGATAATTACTGGATAAGTAACCCAAGATCTTAGATTAAAAATTGGTAAAAGAAAACTAATAATTGTGGCAGTAGCAACTATAATAGCCGGTACCCTTATAGAAATATTTTCATTAAATGAAACTGCAAAGCCAATAACAATTGCAATAAATAATGGTGAGGTATTAATAAACGGCATCATACTTTCTTGCATAAGCATCCCCTCTAAATCTTTTTATTAAAATAATATCTAATACTATTTTAATTTTCAACAAAATATGCTATATTATTTTCATCAAAGAAGAAACGACTTAAATAAAGTCACTTTGATGGGGTCTAGAAAGGTATATTTATGTCACTGAAGTTTGCTAACAAAAAGAAGCTAGCACTTTATGCCCTTTTAGCCTGCATAAGTGCTTGTGGTAATGTCGTTATCGCTTATGTCACGAAGATCATGCTTAATAGCGCCCAATATCATCGTGGCTCATTAAAGCAATTAATTTTTATCGCTGCATTAGGAGCAGCATCACTAATCATTATCATGTTTCTCAACTTTGCTTATAGATACTTGCGCTCCGATATTACGCGTGATATTAACTTGAAGTTAAAAGAGAAAACTATTACTTATTTAATTGCTCAACAAAATGACTCGCAAAAAGATGGTCTAAATTTAATGACCAATGACCTAAAGCAAATTGAAACACTTAAAATTACAAATGAATTAATGATTATTTCCGAATTTTCTGCTTTTACAATCTCAATTTTTGTCGGTTTAATCAATTCTTGGCTTCTAACAATAATCTTCGTTATTGCTACGGTCATCCCGGGATTTATCCAAAAAATTTTCATTAAAGATATTCAAAACAAATCCGCTGTCTGGGAAAAGCAAAACGCTGAATATACTCAAGCTACTGTTGATGCTATTAACGGATCAAAAACTGCTATGCTATATGACGCACAGATTCCCGTTGTTTCTTATGTAATTAATCGGGCAAAAGAAATGGAAGATGCCTTGAGAGCATTAAACTACACCCAAGGTGCGATTTCTACATTAATTATTACCATTGCTGATATTTTCAGCTTTATCATTCCATTCCTAATCGGTGCAATTTTGATGTTCAATGGGCAAATTGGTGCTGGTACTTTAGTAATGATTGTTCAGCTTTCAAATGACTTCATTAATCCAATTACAATGATTTTTGACCAGCTCAATCAAATTCGCTCAACTAAACCAATTTGGGATAAAGTCGAACAAGCTCTTAAGTTTAAAGGATCTCCTACTTCAACTGAATCAGCTTCTACTTTTAATGAATTAAAAGTTAAAGACTTATCATACTCAGTAAACAATAAAAACATTTTAAACAAGGTTAACTTTAACGTTAAAGCTGGTGAAAAAATACTACTGATGGCACCAAGTGGTTTTGGCAAAACTACCCTCTTAAAGCTTTTAGCTGGACAATTATCTCCAAGTACTGGTTCAATTATCATTGACCAAAACAATTTAACTAGCAATTGGCAAAAATCTCATGAATACTTTGGCTACATCAATCAAAAGCCATTCATGTTTGATCGCAGTCTGTTCTTCAATTTAACTCTGGGCCAAAAATATTCCAACAATGAGTTACAAAATGCAATTAAATCAGCTGGATTAGCAGAGCTTGTTAAGGAGAAAGGCCTCGATTATCAAATTGGTCAAAATGGTAATAATCTATCCGGTGGTCAAATTCAAAGAGTTGAAATAGCTCGTGCAATCTTAGCAAAACGTCCAGTTTTACTAGCAGACGAAGCTACAAGTGCTTTAGATAATGATTTATCTTTGCAAATTCACAAAACTCTACTGGAAAACCCTAATTTTGCAGTAATTGAAGTTGCTCATAAAATTTCCAAACAAGAAAGAGCAATGTTTGATCGAATTATTAACTTAGACAACTAAAATTTAAAAATGACATTGACTGCAAATCATCGTCAATGTCATTTTTTATTATCAGTATTACTTTACATAATTTATATTATTGTTTAACTACAAAGATAGTTTTTTCTTTAGTTTACTGTTAAAATTACATTTGCAATAAACAAAAAATAAGAGGAGTTTTTATGATTTTAACCTGGGATATTATTCGCAGAACAATCGAGATTTTATGGATTATCAATATCGCCTTTGCAGTCTGGACTGTTTTTCGCAGTCATCGTAGCGTTGTTTCTACTTGGGCTTGGATGTTAGTATTAACTATTTTGCCCGGCATTGGCTTTATTCTATATCTTTTCTTTGGGCGTCAACTTTCACATGACGAAATTTTTGCTATTCAAAGTGCTCAAAAAGAGACGCGTAATCGTTATCTCAAAAAACAAAAAGCTATGTTGGCAGAACATGATCTTTTACCCGAAAAAGAGCGCAAACCACGTGCCCGCATGTTATCAGAGCTGAATTTAAACAACGATGATGCTATTTTAACTTTTGCCAATAAAGTTAAGGTTTTCACCAGTGGACCCGAGTTGTTTGACCAAATAATTGCTGATCTTAAGCAAGCTAAAACATCAATTAGTTTAGAGTTCTACACTTTTTATAATGATAATCTAGGAAAGCGTGTCTTACGGGCCTTAGAAGAGGCTTCTGCTAAAGGAGTAAAAGTCAGAGTTATTTATGATGTCTCTGGCTCACGTGGTACTAAACCTGCTTTTTTTAATCATTTAAGAGAGCTTGGTGGCGAAGCACAGCCTTTCATTTCTACTTCTAAAAAGCATTGGTTTACTACACCACGACTAAATTATCATTTACACCGCAAATTAATCGTAATCGACCATCATATTGGCTATATTGGTGGCTTTAACATCGGTGATCAGTACGTTAATCAATCTAAAAAATTTGGTCATTGGCGCGATACACATTTACGTGTTGTGGGTCAATCACCTATCCTAATGGAGACACGCTTTGCCATGGATTGGAATACTTCTATCAGACGAACTGCATTACCTAAATTTGATCTAAGCGAATTACATGCTTTTACTGTCGAACGTAAAGATCTTGACAACGATGATAACGTAGCAATGCAAATCGTTTCTTCAGGTCCCGATAACCAACATTATGGCATTCGCCGAGGATATGAGGGCATCATTGCTGGGGCTAAAAACTATATCTATATTCAAACACCCTATTTAATTCCTGAAGAATCCATTTTAGAAGCATTAATTATTGCTGCTAATAGCGGTGTTGATGTACGCATCATGATCCCTTGCATGCCAGATCATCCCTTTGTTTACCGAGCTACCGAATATTATGCAAAATATTTAGTTGCTCATGGCGTTAAAATTTACAAATATAATGATGGCTTCATCCATGCCAAAACAATGGTTTCTGGCTCCAATATCTCATCTGTTGGTTCAGCCAATCAAGACTTCAGAAGTTATACCTTAAACTTCGAGGTTAACGCTTTTAATTACAATCTTCAATTAACTCAAGAACTTAAACAAATTTTTGAAAAGGACCTAGCTAGTTGCAGTCTTCTAACTAATGAATACTTTAATCAGCAATCTAAATGGCTTAAGTTTAAACAATACTTTTCACGTCTGTTGGCACCTATTTTTTAGAAATAATAAAACCACGAAGCAAAAACTTCGTGGTATTTTTTTACAGATTATTATAAAGATCCTGCATTTCATCATCTTCTGGAGCTAACTTAAGATATCTTTCTAGCAGTTGTTTTGTTATTTCATCATTATTTTGTACATTGAAAAAGATTATCATTTGGCGCAAAAAGTCTGGATTATCCTTGAAATCCGGATAAGCTAGTAAAAATTCGCTCTGTGCTTTCTGAATATCATCCAAATCCTCATATGATAATGCCATATTCCAATGTGCCTGTGGCTCCACGCTTTCCTCATCTAAGTTACTAAATAAGGCAATATTCTCCTTAGCCTGGTGTTCATGAACATATAGGTTAGATAGCTGCATACGTAAATCACTATTGTCTGGCGCTACTTTTAACCCCTTTTCAAGTAAGTCACGAGCTGTATCCAATTCATTCAAATTAGCTGCTGCACGTGCTCCCATTGAATAAAGTGTTTCATCCAATTCATTGTACGCTAATCCTGCTTGAGCAGTCCTCAATACTTGTTCATTGTCATGCTGATGATCATAAGCTTGTGCTAATAATGGATACGCATTTACATAGTCAGGACTTTGCTCAATCACTTCATCTAAGAACTTAATTGCCTGCTTATCATCACCTACAGATAAGAGAACTAATCCTGCTTCATACTTAGAATCAATATCTAAAATACTATTTGCATGTTCACGAATAACTTTGGCAGCTTCTTCATAATTACCTAATTTGGCAAAAGTCGCAAATAATCTTTGGTACAGATTTACTTCACTAAAAGTACTTTGACGTTTGATTAAATCTTGATATAACTCAAGTGCTTGTTCATAATTACCACTTAAATATTCAATCTCTGCTAAACCAAATTTAATAGCATCTTCTTCTGGAGCTAATTGTAGTGCTCGTATTAATTTGTCCTTAGCTGTTTCTATTAAGCCGTTAGTTTGGTAATAATCAGCTTGTACTAATAGACTATCCAAATAAGCTGAAGAGCTCTCAGGGACATTATATAAAAGCGACAGACCATCGTCATCATCGCCATCATTTAACATAATCTCTGCCAAGTAAACTTTAAATAAATCTTCTTTAGGAAATTTAGCTATTAAAGCTCGATATATTTCTTTTGCTAAATCTGTAAAACCTAAGCCAGTTAGGTTTTCTGCTAAAGATGACAAGACCTCGGGATCATCATTATCTAAAGCTTCTTTTAAAAGGTGTTTGTTTTGTGAAAAATCATGATTTTGAATTGCATCTAGTAATTGTTCAGAATAACTCATAATACCTCCAATCAAGTTACCATTGTACTAAAAAAAGACGCCGGAACAAAGTCCAACGTCCTATCACATTAGTTAAGCTATTACTTAACGGCATCCTTAAGAGCTTTACCTGGCTTAAATGCAGGTACTTCACTAGCTGGGATTTCGATTTCATCACCAGTTTGTGGGTTACGGCCCTTACGAGCAGCACGGTGACGTACTTCAAAAGTACCAAAACCGATTAATTGTACCTTTTCACCCTTAGCAAGGTTTTCTTGAATTGAATCAAGGATAGCATCAACAGTATTTGCAACTTGCTTCTTAGTTAACTTAGTTTTTGAAGCAACTTCTGAAACTAATTCAGCCTTATTTGCCATGAATAATTCACCTCCTGAATTTGAACCTAATGTTCAAAAAATTTTTCTTTGTTTAAGCTAAACAAGGAAAAATGATCACAACTAATCATGTTCCCTAAAAACAAAAATATCACAAAAACCTTATAACAACAAGGTCTTTGTGATATTTTGCTTATCTTTTATTTACGTTTACGTGGCAAAATCTTGATTGGTGTACCCGTAAAATCAAAGTTTTGTCGTAATTGATTAATCAAAAATCGTTCATATGAGAAGTGCATCAGTTCTGGGTCATTCACAAATACAACAAAAGTCGGTGGATTCGTACTTACTTGGGTCATGTAATAAACACGCAATCTCTTACCCTTCACCATTGGAGTTGGAACTAACTTACTTGCTTCAAGCAACAAGTCATTTAAGACACTAGATTGAATTCTTTGATTTTGATTATCATAGACTTCTTTAACCATATTAGGAATTTGATCTAATCTTTGACCTGTCTTGGCAGAAACAAAAAGAATAGGAGCATAGTCCAAATATTGAAATTCATCTCTAATTTCACGTTCAAATTCTTTAGCGCTTGTACTATTCTTTTTCGGCAAATCCCATTTGTTAACGACAATGATGATTCCACGACCCGCCTCGTGAGCATATCCAGCCACATGCTTGTCTTGTTCCCTAATGCCTGTACTTGCATCGAGGACAAGTAAAACCACGTCTGAGCGCTCAATAGCACTCATAGCGCGCATTACAGAGTACTTTTCTGTCTTCTCATACACTTTGCCTCGTCTTCTGATTCCGGCAGTATCAACGACCTTAAATTTTACACCATCATGGGTAAACGGCGTATCGACAGCATCACGAGTTGTTCCTTCTTCATTAGCAACAATTACCCGATCTTCACCAAGTAATTTGTTAACAATTGAAGACTTACCTACATTTGGTCGACCAATCACGCTAAAAGAAATAACATCATCAGCTTCAGTATCTTTATCGTCAGGAAAATCATTAACAATCTGATCAAGCAAATCACCAATACCAGTACCATGACTACTTGAAACAGGAATCGGATCCCCCAATCCTAAACTATAGAAATCATAAATATCGCTTCGCTGTTCAGGATTATCAGCTTTATTTACAGCTAAAATAACTGGCTTTTTAGTACGGTAAAGAAGATGAGCTATTCTTTCGTCTAAATCTGTCACGTGATTTACCACATTGGTTAACATCACGATAACATCTGCTTCTTCAATTGCAATTTCTGCTTGAGCTCTGATTTCTTCTTCGATCTTGCCACCTTCCCAGGTAATACCACCAGTATCGATCAAATCAAACTTATGCCCCATCCATTCGGCTTGAGCATAATTACGATCTCGGGTAACACCCGGTTTGTCCTCAACAATAGCTAAACGTTGATTAATTATTCTATTGAAAAGTGTTGATTTACCAACATTGGGTTGACCAACAATTGCAACAACTGGTAAAACCATTTCTCGCCCTCCTTTACTAATCTAAACATAAATAAAAAAGCCGACTCAAGTCGGCTTTTTTATAAAATGACTACTTACGGTCCTTTAATTGGTCACCAATGATGTCACCTAATGCAAAGCCGTTGTCGTTATCACTCATGTACTTCTTGTTTACTGAATTTTCGTTACGTGAACGACGTGGACGAGAATTATGATTTTCTGAAGAAGCGTTTGAGTCAGCAGCCTTGATTGAAAGTGAAATTCTCCTATCACTTGGGTCAATGTTCAAAACCTTAACCTTAACACTTTGACCAACCTTTAAAACATCGCTTGGCTTGTCAACATGCTTGTTTGAGATTTCTGAAACGTGTACCAAACCTTGAATACCATCAGCAACTTCAACGAAAGCACCAAAGTTAGTTAATGACTTTACTTCACCTTCAAAAATATCGCCTTCGTTTAAGTCAGCTGTAGCTTGTTCAAATGGAGAAGGTTCAGTTTGCTTAATAGACAGGGAAATACGATGTCTGTCATTGTCGATACCAATGACCTTAACCTTAACATCTTGACCAACCTTTAAAACATCGCTTGGCTTGTCAACGTGCTTGTAAGAAATTTCTGAAATATGAACTAAACCGTCAACACCACCAACATCGATGAATGCACCGAAGTTAGTCAAACGTGAAACCTTACCTTCAACAACGTCACCAACAACTAATTGTGATGCAACCTTGTCAAATGCTTCTTCACGTTCTTCTTCAACTAAATCCTTGTGTGAAAGGATTAAGCGGTTCTTGTTAGGATCAATTTCGGTAATCTTAAGTTTCATAGTCTTACCAATGTAAGGCTTAAGATCTGAAACGTAACGGTTTGAAATTAATGAAGCTGGTAAGAAACCACGTGTACCAACATCAACAATTAAACCACCACGAACTGATGAAGTTACAGTACCTTCGACAGCATTTCCGTCTTCGAAGTCTTTTTGTAACTTGTCGTAGGCTTCTCTTTCCTTTAAGCGGGTAACTGAGAAGAAGAATTCACCATTTTCCTTGTCGCCACCGGCTCTTCTTAATACTAAGGCCTTAAACTTGTCACCAGGCTTAACTAAATCACGTAAGTCTGCGTTACGGTCTGAAGTGTATTCACGACGAGTGATGACACCTTCAACACCAGCGTTTTCAACACCAACATCGATTTGGCCGTCTTCAATGTCTAATACTTCGACATCGACAATATCTCCGACCTCAACTCCTTGCATTTGCTTTAATGCGTCTAAAAATTGATTACTGTTTTCTGACATATGTACCTCCCAATATCATGTCCCATTTTATAGGAAACCGAGATATTTTTCTACTATTTTGTGCTATTTTTTCTAATTTTTTTGTTTTTTTTCGATTTGAGCTAAAATTGCCTCTACAACTTCGTCAATCGACATGTTTGTGGTGTCAATTTCAATTGCATCATCTGCCTTTTTTAGCGGTGAAATTTTGCGGTGAGAATCTTTATAATCTCTTGCTGCAATATCTTTTTCAATTTCATCAACTGTTTGGTCAGATTTAATACCACGCTCTTTAAAATCTAATAAACGACGTTCAGCACGTGATCTTGCTGAAGCAACTAAAAAGATCTTAACTTCAGCGTTAGGTAAAACAGTCGTACCAATATCGCGACCATCCATAATGACATTTGTCTTGCCTGCCATTTCACGTTGCAGACTTACCATTTTTTCTCGTACTTTCGGCAAAGCGGATACTTCCGAAACATTAGCTGAAATTTCAGGCGTTCTAATTTCTTTAGAAACGTCCTTTCCAGCTACATATACTTTTTGCTCACCATTTTCAGATTTCAATTCAATTCCATCTTCATCAATGGCATTCAAGATACCCGCTTCATCACCATAATCTAAGTTATGATTACGAGCAATCACTGTACATGCACGATACATTGCCCCTGTGTCTATATAGACAAAGGATAATTTACTTGCAATGATTTTAGCAACTGTACTTTTACCTGCTGATGCAGGACCATCTACTGCTACTTGCATTCTAATAAAAAAGAGATCTTATCATCGACCCCTTTTATCCTTTCTGAAAGATTATTTCAACTTAAGTGTCTGACCTGCTTCAATATTTGAAGAGTCTTTAAGATTATTTAATCTGGCTAATTCATCAACAGTCAAGCCATTCTTTTCTGCAATTTCATTTAAAGTATCTCCACTTTGGACTAAATAAGTCTTAGGAGTAGCAGAACTACTAGATGAGCTTGAACTAGCCTTTTCAGACTTTTTCTTGCTAAAAGAAGATGATGAGGTTTTCTTAGTCTTAACAGACTTGGATGATTTAGAAGAAACCTTCTTAACTGTTTGAACTTCTTCAGCTTTTTCTGAATGGCTTGAAGCCAAACGATGAACAACTGGGATAAGTGCAATTAAAATAACCGCTAAAATTATAATAACTGCTATCCAACGTGCTGATCCACTAGGCTGACTATCTTGTGAGCTTCGCTTTTCAGTAGGTCGTTCATAGTGCTGATATGGCCCGGTTGACTTTTTATCCATCAAAAATTCCTCCATTCACTTAACGGATTAATTTTAGCATATTTTAGGATGCTTTGAATATGAAAAATCCCATCAACTTAAAAAATTGATGGGATGATAACTTAATTCAAATTAAATCTCTTACGAACGAATGGCTTAATTGTTTTCAAGGTAGCTTCAAACAATAAGTAAACAGCCACAGCGTTAATTAATCCTTTTAACAAGTTAAAGGGCATGATAATACTAAAAATGTAGGTTGACATTGATGGTAAATGCAATAACTGACCCAAGTAAACTTTCTCAGTAAAGCTTAACAAGGCACTATAGCTATTAATAGCAGGCAAGTTTGGTACCGCTGTTACTGCGTAAATAGGAGTCAAAACGAAGGCATTAGCCAATGACATCACTGCTGCCATTGCGATAATCCCAATTACCAAACCACAAATTGGTTTAACTCTGCCCATCATTGTCTTGCGGTTATCCGCACTCACATTTTTACTTAATAAATAAAATGGAACTGCAAATGACATTGAAGCTAAGAATGCTGCTAGATTTCCAACAAGGCTTGGTAATGCAAAACCACTAAAAATTAAACTAAGCAACATTCGAATTAAAGCAATAATAACTCCCGGTACAATGCCAAAAATAAACATTCCAATTGTAATAATGACATCTGAAAAATCAAACTTTAAGAAGGCAACTCCAGGCATGATTGGAAATTCAAATTTCATAACTACAAAAGCAATACAGCCAATTAAAGCATATGCAATCACATTAGTTAAACTACTATTCTTGGATTTAGCTTGATCCATAACTTACTTTCCTTTCCCAAAACAAAAGGTCTATTGCTTCAGCAACAGACCTTAAAAAGTGTAGTAAGTTTTTTTAGCCTGTCTTCTTCCATCTAGACTTTAACTATCGGTATCTAACGATTCAACCACTGACGTGGGTCGCGGACTTTCACCGCCGGTCGGGACTTTCACCCTGCCCTGAAGACAATAACCTTGAATATTTAATTACAGTTATAATTTAGTTCAATTGCATTAATTTGTCAACTTCATGCTTCGATAATTCCCGATATTGTCCTGATGTAAGCGAATCCAGAGTTAAAAAGGCATATTTTTCACGAGCAAGCTTATCAACTAAGTGACCTACTGCTTTAAACATTCGCTTAACTTGATGATAATGTCCCTCATGAATTGTAATTTGGACAATTTGTGTGTCTTTCTTATGATCAGTTTTCAATACTTTGACCTTGGCAGGCGCAGCCTTAAAATGATCCAACTTTACTCCTTGAGTCAAGGTTTTAATTTCATCAGGAGTTAAAATCCCTTTAATCTTGGCTACATAGACCTTAGCCACTTCATTTTTAGGGTGCATCAATAAATTTGCTAATTTGCCATCGTTAGTCATTAGCAATAAACCTGACGTATCATAATCTAATCTTCCTACTGGATACAAACGATATGGTAAATCTTCGAAATAATCAACTACAGTTTTTCTACCACGATCGTCTTCTGCAGTCGAAACAACGCCGCGAGGCTTATAAAACAAATACGTGTGTAGGCTTTCCCGCTCAATTGGTTCATCATCGACTGTAATATTACTAAAAGTATCGACTTTAGTACCTAGCTTAGTAACAACATGCCCATCTACTTTAACTCGACCGGCTACAATCATTTTTTCAGCTTTTCTTCTTGAAGCGATTCCTGCTTCCGCAATTACTTTTTGTAATCGTTCTGCCATTTTCTATCCCTCTTTTTCTAAATGTTTGTCTGCGCTACCTTTTGAATCGAATAAGTCAATCTCCTCACCATCAGTTGTATCCTCAAAGTCTTCGATTAACGGTAAATCAGCCAAACTTTGATAATTAAAATATTGTAAAAAATAATCAGTTGTAACATACAACTTAGGATGACCTGGAGCATCTTTTTTGCCGTCTTGTTTAATTAATCCTCGCCAAATCAATGTCTGTAAAGCTCCTGATGAATTTACTCCACGAATATCATCAATTTCTATTCTAGTAATTGGTTGTCGATAAGCAATAATTGAGAGAATTTCAAGTGCTGATTGACTCAAATTCTTAGTTAAATCTTTTTGAAAATACTTTTCAATTATCTTAGCTGTCTGTTGACTAGTTGTCATCTTATAAGTATTTGCAATATGAATTATTTGCATTCCCGAGTCTGGATCAGCCTTCATTTTTTGCTGCAAACGAGTGACTAACTGACCTAGCTCTTCACCATCAACTTCAAGTAGTTCAATTAGATTTTGCTCCTCAAGCCCATTGTCACCTGCGACATACAAAAGAGCTTCTAAATTTGCTAGTTTACTTGCCATTCGTATCAATTCTTTCTAAATTTAAATCACCGAATTCACGTGCTTGTGTAATCTGAATTAATTGTTTTTTACACAATTCTAGTGTCGCTAAAAATAAGCCAATAACATCTGAGATATTCTGCATTTTGTCCGCGCAAGCAAAGAAACTAACTTGCCTTTTTCGTTTCAATTGTCCATGCAAAAAATCCATCATCTCATTGATCGGCGTTTCTGCTACTCTAATTGAAGCGGTATCTGGTTGCTGCAACTTCAAACGATGTAAGACCATCGTAAAAGTCGTCGCTAATTCTTGTGCAGTTATCTGACCCTTAGGCAGCGGTTGAACTTTAGCAGTGGTTGATACACTAGCTTCTTTAGCAACTGTAATCGGTACTTCTTCGTTACGTTCTTTAAAATAAGCAGATATTTTCTTAAACACAGAATATTGTACCAATTGTTGCACTAATTCGTCTCTTGGATCTTCATCAGGTTGAATATCATCTACAAAATCGTTTTGAGGCAACAAATACTGTGATTTAATTCGCAATAAAGTTGATGACATGACAAAATACTCGCCTGCAATTTGTAAATTTAAGCTTTGCATTTGGCGCAAGTATTCTAAATATTGACTAGTTATTTGGGCAATTGGGATATCATAAATATCAATTTTTTGCGATTGGATCAAATGCAGTAATAAATCAAGTGGTCCTTCAAAATTCGGTAATTCTAAAGTTAAGTTACTTTTGTCCATTATCTTCTTCTACCGTTTTTAATAAATTTGTATATTCTGGTACAGCAGTTATTCGTTTATCTGGATATTCGTGCTTTAGTTCATCAACAATTTTCCGTTCATAACTAATCTCACGAAAACCAGGAGCTAAAGACAAATATCTAATAATTACAAACTGATTAGATACTTGGGTTCCTATTACGCCCACCATATTATTTTGACTATTACGATAAAGATACAAAATAAAGTCATTTTCATCCTGATTAAGCGTGATTTCTTCTTTTAAGTTTTCGATATTTTTAAAATCAGGTAAATAGGATAGTAATCCCATTGCTATCTTCTCATAATCTTTTTTATATTGTATTAGCATTTAATCACCTAAAGACGAGGATGTGTCTTCTGATAAACATTTAAAATTTGCTTTTGTGATAAATTGGTATAGATCTGTGTCGTGCTAATATCAGAATGTCCTAATATTTCTTGCACTACTCGCAAATCTGCGCCGTTTTCTAGCAAATGTGTTGCAAACGTATGACGTAAAGTGTGTGGCGTGACATCTTTAGTAATTGCCGCCATTTGACAATACTTTTTGATCATCTGCCAAATAGCCTGTCGTGTAATCTTTTTTCCTCGATTATTTAAAAAAATATGTTCATCGCTTTTCCCTACTTGTAAAATTAGCGGATCACGAACTTCATTTTCATATTTTTTTATCCAATCAAGAGCAACAGGACTAATTGGAATCAATCGTTCTTTTTCGCCTTTACCAAGAACCCGAACTAAGCCTAAATTGTCATGTAAATCCTGCAACTCCAAATTAATTAATTCGCTTACTCTCATTCCCGTGGCATATAATGTCTCTAAGATAGCACGATCACGTATACCTAACTTTCGTTTAGTATTTGGCTGCTCAAGTAGCCTATTCATTTCAGCTTGAGAGAGAGCTGTCGGCAAACGACGTTCTTTTTTAGGCAAATCGATTTCCAACATTGGATTTAACTTTTGAATATTTTGCCGAGCTAACCATTGATAAAATTTACGCATGCTAGAAATAAGTCGACTAATTGAGCTGGTTGCTTTGTTCAAATCACGCTGCCGAGCTAAAAACGCATCCACATCGCTTGCTTCAGTTGGCCATGAAGCCATACCTTCATTTTCTACAAAAGTTCGAAATTCTTCTAAATCTTGACGATAAGCATTAATTGTATTATCACTTAATCCTCGTTCAACTTGACTGTAGCGTAAATAATCATCAATTTGATCTTTTAAATTATTCTTCTCCATTATCGTTCTCTTCTGGATCCTTAATTAAAGTAATCGTACCTGCTGTTTTATCTTCTTCAATTAATCCAGCCTTGAGCAAATGACCGACCGCACGTTTAAAAGCTGATTTTGAAATACCAAAGTATGATTTAATTTCTTGTGCACCTGATTTGTCATAGAAAGGTAGAGTCTTGGTTTCTCTTCTCCGCAAACTCATCAAAATCATTTGCGCATCATCATCAATTTCTTCAAAAGCACGAGGCAAAGCACTCAAATTCAAACGTCCATATTGACTGACACCGACTACTCTACCCTTGAATTGCTCACCTAGTCTCATAGGACGTGGCATCTGCGATTCATGTACAAAGCCAAGATAATAATCACTAGTTAAAACAAATGCTCCTATCTCTCGTGTAGCATAAACCGTTGCAAAGACATTTTCATTATTCATTCCACGTGGAAAGTTAGCAGCTAATTGGTCAAAAATATTTTCATCTGCTAGCTTAGCCCAAATACGATCTTTTTCGTCAGTTTCTAATCTTACTAAAAGTCGATCATCACGTCGAGGCCATCTTTCTTTTTCTCTAGGAAGATCATCCATTGATAAAACAACGTCTTTATCAGGTAGACCTACATCAACAAAGACGCCTAAGCCTGGACGTACCTCGGTTACTTTTCCCCAACCATATTGATCGGGTTGCGCGAATGGCAAAAATTGTGTCATTTCTCGATCATGACTTTTATTATCATAAATAAAACCTTCGACTTCATCTCCAATTTTAGGAATATCATCTTGCGTAATCTCGATCTTCTTCAATTCATAAGTCAGTCCATCAATTTGAACATAATAAGCTTTATCGTTTTCGTCAGTAATTTTTCCTTTACGAACTGTTCCAAGCATTTAAAAATCTCCTACTTTACATATTCTTACATATAAGTATAAGAGATTTTTATGCAAAATAAAATAGCCAGCACTTAAGCTGGCTATTTTTTGATTAGCTAATCTATCTAAATTATATTCTTAAAATTAAAGGTTTGAGATTTCGCCTTGGTAGATAGCACCACGACGAGCGTCAACAGTAATAGTTGAACCATCAGAAATCTTGTCAGTAGCGTCAGTAGCACCAACAACAACTGGGATACCTAATGATAAACCGATAACTGCGGCATGTGAAGTTAAACCTGAAGCTTCAACAACTAAACCTGAAGCCTTCTTGATAGCTGGGTTGTAGTCTGGGTCAGTAGTCTTAGCAACTAAGATGTCGCCTTCCTTAACCTTGCTGTTTGCTTCTTCAGCTGAGTTAGCTACAACAGCCTTGCCGATAACTGAACCGTTACCAACACCTAAGCCTTGAACTAACTTGTTACCGATGATTTGTAACTTCATTAAGTTAGTTGTACCTGAGTCACCAAGTGGAGTACCTGCAACGATAATTACAAGGTCGCCATCCTTTACGTAACCCTTTTCCTTAGCTACCTTAGCAGCCATTTCAAACATGTCATCAGTTGACTTAGGCTTTTCAGTCAATACTGGTTGTACACCCCAAACGATACCCAATGAGTGTTGAATCTTTTCGTCAAAGGTCATAGCAATAATGTCAGCATTTGGACGGTACTTAGAAATCATACGTGCAGTGTAACCTGAGTTAGTTGCAGTAATGATAGTCTTAACACCTAATTCTTGAGCAGTACGTACAACTGATTCACCGATAGCTTCAGTTACGTTTGAACCCTTGTAGGCTTCGAATCTTTGAAGAGCTAAAGTATTACGCTTAAGCATTTGCTTTTCAGTACGTTCGTCAATTTCAGCCATAGCCTTAACAGCCTTAACTGGGTAAAGACCATTTGCTGATTCACCTGAAAGCATAGTTGCGTCAGTACCATCAAGAACAGCGTTAGCAACGTCTGAAACTTCGGCACGAGTTGGACGTGGGTTTTCTTGCATTGAGTCAAGCATTTGAGTAGCAGTAATAACTGGCTTACCAAGTGCGTTAGCCTTGCGGATTAGGCTCTTTTGTACAAATGGAACTTCCATAAATGGAATTTCAACACCCATGTCACCACGAGCAACCATTAAACCATCTGAAACTTGCAAAATTTCGTCTGCGTTGTCGATACCTTCTTGAGATTCAATCTTTGGGAAGATCTTAACGTAGTCTGCACCTGCTTCTTCACAAAGCTTACGGATGTCTAAGATATCTTGAGCCTTACGTGCAAATGAAGCAGTAATGAAGTTAATACCATAGTTCAAACCAAACTTAATGTCATCAGTATCCTTTTCAGTAATACCTGGAAGGCGAATTTCAACACCAGGAGCGTTAACACCCTTCTTTGAACCGATTACACCAGTGTTTTGAGCTTCACAAACAAGTTCTCTCTTTGAGTCGTCCTTTTCCTTGATCAAAAGGTCAACCAAACCATCATCGATTAATACGTGACCACCAACGTGAGTATCATCGTATAAACCGTCGTAGGTAACGTGGATCATGTCCTTGTTACCCTTCTTAGTGGCATCCATTGATACACGGATCATGTCACCAGTATTAATAGTGAACTTACCACCTTCTTGTTCAGTGGTTCTGATTTCAGCACCCTTAGTGTCAAGGTCGATACCAAGAAGTAAACCAGTATCCTTTTCCACTTGACGAACCATCTTCATACGAGCAAGGTGTTCTGGGTGGTCACCGTGTGAGAAGTTGAAACGGAATACGTTTGCACCAGCCTTAGCTAAAGCAGTAATAGTTTCAATATCGTTTGAAGCTGGCCCTAAAGTACTAACAATCTTAGTTTTCTTCATTATTAAAAAAATCCTCTCCAAAAATCAACTAAATTAATATTTAGTCATTTCTTCATTTACATCCAATAACGCATAATCACCTTGGTGTTTACCGTCAAACAAATCAAGAATGTCGTGGGTATTAAGTTCACCATTCTCCATGCCGACAGCTAAACCGCCCTTCCCATCGAGAAGTAACTTAACAGCATAATTACCCATCTTAGTAGCATTAACTCTATCTGTAACAGTAGGTGAGCCACCACGTTGCATATGCGCAAGGACATTAGCACGAGCATCAAAGTCACCATATTTAAGGAGTTCGTCCTTAAACTTATCAGCAGCCATAACGCCTTCTGCTAAAACAATGATACCATGATCTTTGCCATCTGCAAAACCACGAGTAAGAGTTTCTGCAATTTCCTTAACATCGTATGAACGTTCAGGAATTACAATTGCGTCTGCTCCACTTGCTACACCGACACGCATAGCGATATCACCACATTCACGACCCATTACATTAACAACGAATACGCGGTGGTGACTGCTTGCAGTATCACGAATTTTATCGATAGCATCCATAGCAGTACGACAAGCAGAATCAAAGCCGATCGTGTAGTCAGTATAAGGAATATCATTATCGATAGTTCCTGGCAAACCAACTGAGTTTACGCCGTGGCGAGTCAAGGCTAAAGCACCATGGTATGAACCGTCACCGCCAATTACGATAACCGCATCAATACCATGTTTCTTTAATTGCTCAACACCCTTTTGTTGCACTTCTTCTTGTGCAAATTCAGGGAAACGAGCACTGTACAAGAAAGTACCGCCTTCACTAATCTTGTGGTCAACATTTTCCGTGGTAAGCGGAACAAAGTCACCTGCAACCAAACCAGCGAAACCATAACGAATTCCAAAGACTTCAAGCCCATGATGGATAGCAGTCTTTGTCACAGCTCTAATTGCTGCATTCATACCAGGGGCGTCTCCGCCACTAGTTAAAATACCAATCCGTTTCATGAATTCACCTCATCATGATTATTTTGTGTAATTTCTCACATCACATAAATATTAACATTTTTTAGGCAAAAAAGCTCACAAAAATTGGGCTAATTTATGCTTTCTTTCCGTATTTAAGTTTGTTAGCACTTACACCCATCGTCAAAGATAGCTTTGTAATTTGAACTTTATTCTTTAAAATTAACTTTTCGCAAATTGGTTAAGAAATACTGTTTTTTATTTTGGTCAAATCGATCACCTTGAACCTTGACTCCTAGTAAATAAATATCTCCTTCTTTTAAAATAGAGCCAAATTTTTCATAAGCCGGTGGAAAAATAATAATTTCTTGTTCGCTAGATGTATCAGCAAAACTAGCAAAAGCCATTGTTTTTCCATTTTTGGTCCTAATTTGCTTTAACTTCATTAATTTACCCACGCTAATACCACTATCATTTAACTGAAATTGATTCAATGGTCTAGCGTTAAATTTTTGTGCATATTTTTGTACAGCTATTAGAGGAGTAGTTGTTGTAGTAAAGCCTAAAGCTTTCTCTTCCATTTCTGCTTTTTGGGCAGCAGTCGGTGGCTCAGCAGGCTTAAGTGGTGCATCCCCCAGAATCTCAGATAAAGACATATTTTGTCCCGTTAATTGCACATTAGCAATTACATCTTTGCAGTTAAGCAATAACTCATTGCGATTATCTTCGATTGAGTCAAATGCTCCAGCCATAATCAATGCTTCAATTGCGTCTACTTGTAAGAACTTAGCATCGATTCTACGCAAAAAATCATTAAAAGACTTATACGGTTTAGTATTGGCAGCTATTTCCTTATCAAAATCAAGACGTAATCCTTTAATTGCTTTTAAACCAACTAAAATCTTGCCATCTTGTAAAGTATAGTCTAATTGGCTGTGATTGATATCAGGCGGCAAAATACGAACTCCAGCTTCCTGAGCTTGCATCGAATAGCTTTGCGCTTTAGCAGACGTTGATGAATTGAGCATCGCTGTGTAAAATGCAGCAGGATAATGAACCTTCAAATAAGCTAGCCAAAAGGCAATCTTGGTATATGCCACCGCGTGTGAACGGTTAAAACCATAGTTAGCAAATTGCTCTATATAATGATAAACTCGCTCACCTACTTCTTTAGGATGACCTTTTTTGACTGTACCAGCAATAAATTTTCCACGTTCTTGCTCAATGACATTCTGATTCTTTTTAGACATCGCACGTCGTAAAATATCGGCTTCACCCAATGAAAATCCTGCCAGGATTTGAGCTGTTTGCATGACTTGTTCCTGATAAACCAAAATTCCATAAGTTGATTGTAAAATTTGCTTTAAACTGGGATCAGGATAATGCACAGTAGCCGTACCATTTTTTCTTGCAACAAATGCGTCAATATTTTGCATTGGACCTGGACGGTATAAAGCGTTCACCGCTACTAGGTCCTCAAAATTGTCGGGATGCAATTTACGCAAAACACCACGAATCCCACCAGATTCAAATTGGAAGACTGCATCTGTTTTACCTTGTTGAAACAGTTCCATTGTTTTGGGATCATTTAACGGAATTGTATTAGGATCTAGCTTTACACCTTGCTGCCGCACTAAAGCTAAAATATTGCCTAAAACTGTCAAATTGCGCAATCCCAAAAAGTCGATCTTTAGCAAACCTAATGATTCAACATATTTTTTGGTTTGCTGAGTTACAGGAATGCCGAAAGGACCAGCCTGCAATCCCGAAATGCCAGCAATCGAATCATCACTAATCACCAATCCAGCCGCATGAATAGAATAATGCCTTGGCAATCCCTCAAGTCCTAAAGCAGTCTTAAATAACAATTTATTCTCAGGCGTTGCATCAACCAATAATCTTAGTTCTCTAGACTCTTGATATGCTTTTTTTAATCCCATTTTATCTTTAGAGTACGGGATTGCGTGAGTCCACTTAGTGATTTCTGGTCCTGTTAAGCCAAAAACCCGGCCAGCGTCTCTTAATACTTGTTTAGCAGCCATTGTACCAAAAGTCAAAATTTGAGCAGCATGATCCATGCCATACTTTTGATACATATACTTAATTACTGTATTCCGTTGAATATCAGGAATGTCCAGATCAATATCAGGCATCTCATGACGAGCCGGATTTAAAAAACGCTCAAACAGTAAATTATATTGGATGGGATCAACTTCAGTGATACGCAAAGAGTATGAAACCAGTGAACCACAAGCTGAACCACGTCCTGGACCAGTAGTAATTTTTACTCGGTGACAATAGTTAATTACATCCCATACAATCAAAAAATAATCATCGAACCCCATCTGATTGATGACTCGTAATTCATAATTTAATCTTTTCTGATACTCGGCTGGAATACTTTTTTGACCAAAGCGCGCTTGTAAACCAGTTTGAGCCAAATAACGCAAATATTCTTCTGAAGTCGGAAACTTATCTTGATGATATTTAGGTAAGACCGGTTTTTGAAAGATCACTTCAGCATTACATTTCTGAGCAATTTTCCAAGTATTATTAATTGCATTATCCAAGTCATATTGATGATAACGTTCTAAAACATTTTGTGCAGAATCTAAATAATGCGAACCAGCTTGCTTAGCTAGTGGCAATATATCTTGCAATTTATCTCCCTTAGCAATCGCACGCAAAGTTTTTTGTAAAAATTGCTCACGTGGCCGTAAATATTGACTATCTTCCACTGCAACTAAAGATAATTCAAATTGCTTAGCTAATCCACGGACATAATCAATGTAATCTATACTTGCTTTTGAAGCATATACACCCAAATAAAGATCAGACGTTAACTTCTTTAGTTGGCGAACATAATCACTGCCTAATGCCTGATTTGTATCATGCAGCGCCATTAATTCACTTTTTAGATTAGCTGGTACGATAATCAACAAATCATCTAAATATTTGGTTAATTCATTCAGCGTTAAGACCTTATCGTTTTGCCCATTTTCCGTTAACAAATTTACCGCGCTAGAAAGTCGCAATAAATTATGATAGCCCTTATTTGTTTTGGCAAAAACTAGCAAATCATATTTTTGGGTGCTATCAACCAAACCATTTAAACGCAGTTGCATCCCAAGAAGTGGTTTAATTCCCGCCTTTTTAGCCAACTCATAAAAATTGACCAAACCATAAGTCACGTTCACGTCGGCTAAACCAACCACAGGATAGCCCTTCTCTTTAGCGTCTTTTATCAAATCACTTACCTTGGTTGGACTACTTAAAAGCGTAAAGGAGCTTATGTTTTGAAGTGCTGCTACTTGCATAAATTAACCACCTTTCGTCATTACAAACATTAAATTAAGTATACCAAATTGAACCAATCAGGTTTGAATTTGCGCTTCATTTTTGATAAAATCTTACACGAAAGAAGGAATCATTATGGGTCGTTATATCATCACAACTGTATGGAGCGTAATCTACATGTTAGTTGTAGGCTTTATTGCTGGTCCTTTAACCCGAAGTGCTTCATTCAACGGCACAGATTTAAGAAATTGTGTAATCGTTGGGATCATTTTTGGTATTCTTTTCTCAGCAATTATTGCGACTATTACTGCTCGTTCACACAAAGATAATAGTAAATACAGTAAGTTAAAATAATTATTCAATCTATTCAAAAAAGACGTGAGATGTTTTTATTCTCACGTCTTTTTCGTTTGGTTTAGTAAAACTTATAATTCTTTTTTGTATCTACTTCGACTGGTCCATGAGTCAAATATTCGCTAAACATTTGTACATAGTCCTTATCCAAAGTGGTTTCAATTTTTTCCATACTATATTCAGGATAAAATCCCCCACCCATAGCACGATAGTTGTTAACTGCTAAATGATAAATCTGATCATCTTTGATTGGCTTACCGTGCAAAGTTAGTTTAGTCAGCCGTTCACCTACTGGTCTGGATAAATCCGCTTCATATTCGACTGGATAAAAGACGTCAAAATGATACAACATTGGCTTAGGCTTAATCCATCGATCAATAAAGCCAATGTTTCCTGCTTCATCTTTCTTCAAAAAGCCAGCAGAGTGCTCAATAATATGACGTAATTCTTTACCAGTCAGCTTCACACGACACAACTGATTAGCATACGGATAATTTAACAAAACATCTCTCATAGTAATGGTCTTGTCAAATCCCTTAGCTGTCTCACTCATCACTGCAGTTGCCGAAACATCAGCTTTAGTAAACCATAATTGCATTTGCTGGATCAAATTAATAAATGGCGCGCCTTCTATTCTGCCTTTCATTGCATTTTCAATTCGAGCAGGTTTATCTAAATGTGCAATTGGTTGATCTAGCCATTTTTGTGTTCTTTTATCCAAGTCAGATACAATATCAACAATTACAGGATCAGGATCATAATCTTTAGTGTCAATCAACTTAGTGGACATTGATTTGATTTTCTTAGTATCATCATCAATATCAAGAACCACTTCAGCTACAGCTTCACCGCGATAACCTGGTTGAACAATAGAAGTATCGCGTGTAACCAAATTTAAGCGCCGATGCTGGTGACCTGTCAATAGGACATCAACTTCTGGAATTTTGGTTAAAATCTGATAACCTTCATTTTCACCACGATTAGGTTCAGTCACCTTACCAGTTTCAGGATCACTTTCAAAGCCACCATGATACATCACAGCTAAAATATCAACCTGAGGGCGTAATATTTTGGCATAATGCTTAATTTTTTCGTAAGCAGAGGCAAACTTTAAGCCTTTTACATTTTCTTTAGGTTCCCAATGTGGGATATATTGCGTTGTAATCCCCAATAAACCAATCTTTAAGCCATTTCTCTTGATAATAGTGTATTCTCTACCAAAAAATGGAACTTCTGTTTCTGCATCCAGTACATTATCATTAATGATTGGTGCCTCATTGTTATCAACATAGTAGCTTAAATAATCTAATCCAAAGTTAAAATCATGGTTACCTAAACAGCGAGCATCATACCCCACTGCATTATAAGCTTGCGTAAAAATACGTAAATCACTATAATCACCAGTTGAATGAGCATAGGAAGCAAGTGGTGAGCCTTGCAAACAATCACCTGCATCGGTAACTACAACATTGTTATCACCATACTTTTTCTTTTCAGATTTAATAACTGAGCTAACTCTACTCAAACTAAAAGGAGCATGATAGTCGGTTTTATTTTGGTAATCAGTTGGCAACAAAAATCCATGTGTATCACTAGAATGTAAAAATACTAACTTCATTATTTGTTTTTCCTTTTTCTAGGTATAAAAAAAGACACCATATCAAAGGTGTCCTTTAACTAGTTATTGCTGTTGTCGTTGTTATTTACAACTTGACGACCCTTGTAATAACCCTTTGGTGAAACACGGTGGCTTAAGCGGTATTCACCAGTAGTTGCATCATAGTGCATTGCTGGAACACTCAACTTAATGTGACCACGACGTGAACGTTTCTTTTGTTTAGAAGTATGTCTTGCAGGAACTGCCATTTAATTTGATCTCCTTTATTGTAGTCTTAAGCTTCAGGGTCATATAACCCCGAATCACTCACGTAGTTCAATCATACTATTCAATTGCTAATAAATCAAGATTTATTCTATTTTCTTCTCTTTTTTATTGAAGAAAGTGACCTTGTGATCCGTTTTTTCCTTAGTATCTCGTCCAAAGAACCAAGCAATAATCATCCCGATAATCACCATTACCACTAACACAACAATTAGTGGTAACCTCACCTTAAAAAAGCCAAAATTAATTGCGACAGGTGATGTATTTAAAACAACAAAAATTACTGCAATTAAAGCCACAACTGATCCAATAATTAAATTTCTTTGTTTTTCCATCTTTTTTTACTTTCTAGAAGCAAACTTTAAGGAAATCTCATCACCAATCGATGGAAATAGATTATACAATTTAGCCGCTACAGCTAAACTAAGTGGTAAATTTAATTCACGTTTATCACTGCCAAAGAAGTGAACTACTTGCCAAGCAACATCATCTGGATCCAACATAAATTCTTGAACATTTTTGACATAATTTCCAGTCTTATCTGCTACATTAAGGAAATTAGTATAAACTGGTCCTGGGTTTACAGTCATTACCTTGACACCAAATGGCTTTAATTCTAGCCGTAAGACATTTGAAAATTGAATTACGGCAGCCTTAGATGCACTGTAAGCGGCTGACTTGGTAGTTGGTACCTTGCCAGCAATTGAGCCAAAATTAATAATTTGACCAGTCTTTTGTTCCATCATGACCCTACCTACTAAACGAGTAAAGTACATCAAACCTAAAACATTAACTTGGAACATATTGGTAACGTCTTGCATTTTTTGGTCCATAAATTCTTCGAATTTACCAAAACCAGCACAATTAACTAAAAAGTCAATGTGTTTTACTTGTTTAGTAATTGCATTAAAGGTTTGTTCAATTTCTTCCGGCTTACCCATATCTGTTGGAAAAACATATGCTTCAGCACCGGATAGTTCTTTAGCTTCTGCTGCAATTTCATCTAATTGGTTCTTTCTTCTAGCAATTAAAATTACAGTAGCACCACGACCAGCACTTTCAAGGGCAATGGAACGTCCAATCCCACTTGAAGCACCTGTAATTACAACAACTTTATTTCTTAATGAGTCTTTCATTTTTCTGAGCCTTTCATTGGAATATTAATCTGATCAAAATCATTAACTAATACTGTATTAGAAAATACTTTTTTAGCCTGTTTTTCGAGTTTTTTCGCTTTAGCACCCATATAACGAGCAGAAACATGATTTAGACATAATAATTTAACATTATCTTTCCGAGCAATTTTGGCTGCTTCAACCGAAGTAGAATGATAATAATCATGCGCCAATTTTTGTTCATCCCCTGCAAAAGTTGATTCATGGACTAAAACATCTGCATCTTTAGCCAAACGAGCAATACTTGGCGTGGAACGTGTGTCATAGATGACCGTCACAATTCTTCCCGATTTAGTAGGTCCTAAGAAATTTTTACCATCCAAAACAGTACCATCAGCTAAAGTTACTTTTTCGCCATTTTTTAACTTCCCCAAAAGTGGCCCATTAGGAACATTATACTGTGCTAACTTGTCAATTAATAATTCGCCTGGATGTGAAGCCTCCACTACTCTAAAACCAAAACTAGGTATCCGGTGGTCTAGTTGCTCCGTATACACTCGAAAGCCCTTATCCTCACAGATTAACCCTGATTTAGCTAATTCAACAAACCTTATAGGATATGAAATTTTTGTCCGAGATACCTTAAGAGCTGTTCTAACAAATTCTTCAATACCACTGGGACCATAAATAGTAATAGGACCAACATCACCTTGAAAAGAACGAGTTGACAATAACCCTGGTAACCCAAAAATGTGATCACCGTGATTATGTGATATAAAAATTTTGGTAACTTTTCGTAATTTAATATTTGTTCTTAAAATTTGATGCTGAGTTGCTTCACCTACGTCAAAAAGCCAGATTTCATTCAATTCATCCAGCAACTTAAGTGCAACACTAGAAACATTGCGTTGCTTTGAAGGTTGCCCAGCACCAGTACCTAAAAATTGTAATTCCATGAAAATCCTATTCTAATCTAAAATTTTGAATGCTTAACAATTGTTTTGGTAACTAATGCACTATAGTATTTTGAGCCCTCTAAATTAGGGTGAGTATGATCACCGTAGAACCAGTCAGGATGATTCTTCGAGTATGAATACCAATCAATTATTATAAGATTATGATACCGTTTTGCACCTTGCTTTAGCAAATTATTCACTGAATTTTGCCAATCTCTAGTTGGAACGTGAACATTGATCCAGAAAACTTTTCTCTTAGGCCCAGCCTGATGCATTATTCGATCAAGATCTTCCATTGAGAAAGGTCCATTAGTTCCTAATCCTATTAAGATATTATCTGCTAAAACTCCTTGACTTTGATAACTATCTAATAAGCCAAAAGCAACATTCAATTGTCTTGAAACAGCAGCATCAATTAACGCTTTAGGCATTAATCGTTTTAAATCGTTGCTCGAACCGGCCATTACCGAGTCGCCAATCGCAGTTACTTGAACATGTTGAGCCAATTGCAAATCTAACTGGGAAATACCATATTTAACAAAAGATTTGTTAATAGGATGCTTTTTAGTTTGAAGCTCAGCTTCACGAATAATTTTAGATTTTTTTTCTTTTTTCTTTTTTTCTTTTTTTAACTTTTCAATTAATTTAGCATTATCCGTTTTTTGTTTTTTAGAATTCTGATTAATTCGCTGTGCTAATTGGCTTTTATTAAAGTCTTCTGCTTTTACTCCTGGTGAAATAGCAATAGCTGCTGATCCTAAGATTAAAATCAAAGCTGCTGAGGCTGCTTGACCTTTCTTAAAGTAATCTTTTGTTTCAAAATTAAAAATTCGAGCAAAATATTGTTTCGTTTTATCCCAGGTAATCCTACCCATTGGTCTTTCAATCAAACGATAAGTAATTTCTGTAATCACTAAAATTAAAATCACTTCAATAAGGTGATACAGCATTGGATTATCACCAATATTTACCTTATCTTCAAAAAAGATCATTACTGGAAATTGATACAGATAGATGCCATAGCTTCGTGAGCCAATCCAATCAAATAACTTATTAGTTAGGATTTGATTCCAATGACTACCAGGATGAGCAATTACAGCTACTAAAATACATACATCTAAAGTAAATAACAACATCCCGCCAGAGTAAGTAAAGGCTTGTTGTGGATTCATCCACTTAGAGAAGAACATTGCTAACATTAAAGCAAATGAAGCAAGGCCCACCAAGTCCAGTATCCAGCCTACTTTTCGTTCAACTTGCTGATTTAAACTCTCTATCGGCCAAACAACTGCTAATGCTGCTCCTAATCCTAAAGAAAAGAAACGAGTATCAGTTCCGTAATAAATCCGATTAATATCAGCCTTTAAAAAGTATAGGATTGCCATTTCTAATGCAGAAACAGCTGATAGACCAACTAAAATCCAGAAAATATTTTTTTTCTTTTTAACCAATTTAACTAGTAAATAAATGACAATTGGCCAAACAATATAAAATTGGCCTTCAATTGACATCGTCCATAAATTAGTAAATGGTGATTCATTAACTGCAAAACGCTCAAAATAGCTTTGACCATTATGAATTTGCCAAAAATTAAATACATTTAATAGATTTGCAAGTACAACCTGATTTAATTTAGCCAGTAAATTTCGTTGAAAGATAAAGATATAGGCTGCACTTAACCATAAAACAGTAATTAATTGTGGATATAACTTTTTTATTCGACTCAAATAAAAATGACGATTATTATATGATCCTGTTTTATCATATGAATTAAGCATATGATCTGTCACCAAATATCCTGAGAGCACGAAAAAAATCGGCACTCCCAGATATCCTCCCATAAAGGAATTAGGATCCAAATGATAAAGAATTACTCCGATAACTGCTAAGGCTCTAAGGCCAGAATACCCCGTAATAAACCTATTTTTTTTCATACCCTATCTCTACTCTTATTGTACGAATTCAAAGACAAACTTGCCAATAGCCACATCATCACCATTAACAGCTCCTTTTTCACGTAGTGCGTCATCAACACCTAAACGCTTAAGCTTTCTTGCTAAACGCATAATACCGTCTTGGTGATCCAAGTTGGTCATTTGAACTAATCTTTCTAATTGTTCACCCTTAACGATAAATTCATGTTCGCCAACTTGCTCAACTGTAAATTCATTCTTTTGTGGTGCCTGATACTTATATTCTTTAATCTTTTGTGCTAGCTTAGGTTGTTCTTCAGCCTGTTCTTGTTCAACTTCAGTTACTAAGTTGGCAGTATCTGACATCAACTTATCTACGCCTTTATGAGTTACACTTGAGATTTCATAAATAGGTTCATTATTTCCTTCTGCTTTTAATGCTTTTTTAAACTCAGCTAGTTTTTCCTCAGCACCAGGAATATCCATTTGTGAAGCTACAATCAATTCTCGCTTCTTTGATAAATCTGTTTCGTAATTTTTGAGTTCTTTTTTAATGGTATGGTAATCATCAATTGCCTCACGACCATTATTAGGATCCATTGAAACTAGATGTAGAATTACTTTGGTTCTTTCAACGTGACGTAAAAATTGAATTCCTAAGCCTACGCCTTGACTAGCTCCTTCAATTAATCCTGGCAAATCCGCCATTGAAAAGTCACGACCATCTGGCAAGATAACCATTCCCAAATTAGGAGTTAAAGTCGTGAATTGATAAGCAGCAATTTTGGGCTTGGCCTTAGTTGTTACTGATAACAGTGTTGATTTACCAACTGACGGAAAACCAACTAAGCCGACATCAGCCAATAATTTTAATTCTAAACGCAAAACGCGATCTTCACCTGGTTCACCATTTTCAGCAATTTCTGGTGCAGTATTAACACTAGTTGCAAAATGGATATTACCACGACCGCCGCGACCGCCTTTAGCAACGACTAGTTCTTGGCCCTTTTCAGTTAAATCACCAATCAATTCATTAGTGTCATAATCATATACAGTAGTACCAACTGGAACTTTTAAATAAAGATCCTTAGCTGCACGGCCATATTGTGATTTAATACGACCGTTTTCACCACTATCCGCCTTAAACTTACGCCGATAGCGAAAATCCATCAAAGTTCTTAAGCCGCTGTCAGCAACAAAAATAATACTGCCGCCACGGCCACCATCACCACCGGCTGGACCGCCATTAGGGACGTATTTTTCATGGCGGAAAGCCACCATGCCATCGCCGCCTTTTCCGGCTTGTACTTCGATTTTAGTTTGATCAACAAATGTAGGCATGTATATCTCTTCCTTCCGTCTTAATCTAGCTTTTAATACTATACCACAGAAATACGCATGATATCGCGTTTTCTCGGATTACAATGTTAATTTTACCGTTTGTGCTTGAGTAAGCGTTAATCCTGCTCTACGCAAGTCATCAATTGAAGCTTCTTTAATTTTCTTCAATGAACCAAATTCGCGCAATAATTTGTTACGACTTTTAGGACCAATTCCCTTAATCGAATCTAAACGACTGGACAAAGCATTTTTAGCATGGCGTCTTCTATGAAAAGTAATCGCAAAGCGGTGCACTTCGTCTTGAATGCGCGTCATTAAATAAAAGCCCTCTGATTTGGGATTAAGGGGAATCAGTTTCAAAGGAATACCGTTGATGGGATCGCCAAATAATAAATGGTTTGTTCTGTGCTTATCATCTTTAACCATCCCCGCAACTGGGATATTCAAATTTAATTCATTTCGTAAAACATCTAAACAAGCATCGACCTGAATTTGACCACCATCCATCAAAATCAAATCAGGCATTCTTTTATGCTCGCGCAACAGTCTACCATATCTTCGGCGGACAACTTCCCTCGTGTTGCGTACTTCGTCGCCACCATTTTGATGTTCAACCTCACCTTTTAGCTTATATTTACGATAAGCTGTTTTTTCGGGTTCACCATCTTTAAAAACGACTAAAGCAGAGACTGGGTCAGCACCTTGAATATGGGAGTGATCAAAACTTTCAATAAAGTGTCCATATGGTAAGCCTAAAGCATCAAAAATTTCTTTTTGAGCGCCTTTAGTTTTTCGATTACCTAGTTCTAATAATCTAAACTTATCATCTAGCTTTAACTTAGCATTATCCTTCGCCATGTCTAGCAATGACTTTTTCTGCCCTCGTTGCGGTGTTCTAACAGGTACCTTCAAGACCTCAGCTAAAGTAGCATTATCAAATCCTTCAGGAATCAGAATTTCTTTAGGCAAAACCCTATTTCTTTGCTCATAAAATTGCACAATAAAAGAAGTGAAAGCATCTTCTGGATCTGTGGCATCTGTCAAAGGAAACATTCTAGTTTCTCTACGCAATAACTTTGCTTGCCGTAAAAAGAAGATTTGAACAGAAATCCAAGACTTGTCAACGTAATAATTAAAAATATCACGCTGCGTATTATCATTGGAAATAATTTTTTGTTTTTCAACCGTTTCTTCAATATATTTCAATTGGTCGCGAATTTCGGCTGCTCGTTCAAATTCAAGATTGCTAGCTGCTTGAGCCATTTTTTCGGTCAAACTCTGTTTAACACTAGCAATATCTCCATTCAAAAAGCTCTTGATCTTTTTAATTTGCTCTTCGTATTCTTTTTGTGGCACTTTTTTAAAGCATGCACCTAAGCACTGCCCCATATGATAGTAAAGACAAGGTCTGCCTTGATAACCATGACAGCGCCTTAGTGGAAAAACTTTTTGAATAAACTTCAAAGTGGCCTGGGCAGCATATACATTAGGATAGGGACCAAAATAGTAGCCACCATCCTTATGAACGATACTAGTTAACCGAGTTTGCGGATCGTGTTCACGCGTGATTTCTATGTAAGGATATCCCGTACCCTGCTTTAATTGAACATTATAATAAGGTTGATACTTTTTTATTAATGTAATTTCAAGTAAAAAAGCTTCCTTATCAGTTGATACAGTAATGATGTCATAATCTCGAATTTCACGAACTAATTCAGCACGACGTCCAACCTGTTTACTCTTAAAATATGAGCGAACCCGATTTTTTAAATTTTTAGATTTACCAACATATATAACCGTACCGTTAATATCTTTCATCAAATAACAGCCGGGTTTTTCTGGTAAAAGTTTTAGTTTATTCTCAATTAATTGTGTTGCCATTATCTCATCTCACTGAAAAAATTTGCATTTAATAGTTTAACACAGACTGTTTAAGAAGATCTTAACTTTGCTTATAGAAATAGCTATTCGGTACAAAAGTTGATATATTAAAAGAAATAAAATTTGAGGAGAACTTTTGATGACTAATCTAGTTTTTGACTTAATTAACCAATTTGGCTACCTAGCCATCAGTTTGCTAATTGCAATCGAAAACATCTTTCCCCCTATTCCATCCGAAGTAATTCTATCGTTCGCTGGCTTTGCAACCCATCATTCTCAAATGAATGTCTTCGGTGTAATTATTGCTTCAACAATCGGCGCGGTAGTTGGTGCACTAGTTTTATATTGGATTGGCACTTTACTTAATCCAGATCGATTAGAAAAGTTGTTCGATCATAAGTTATTCAAACTACTTGGCTTTAAAAAGGGTGATGTACAAAAGGCTATCAAATGGTTTGATAAATACGGTACCGGTGCAATCTTCTATGGTCGGTGCATCCCTGTAGTTCGTAGCTTAATTTCAATTCCAGCTGGAATAGCCAAAGTTAAATTACCTAAGTTCCTTATTTACACTAGCTTAGGCAGCTTACTCTGGAATGCTATTCTAGTTGGTCTTGGTTCCTATATGGGTGAAAATTGGGAACAAATTGTGTTAATTTTTGAAGAATACTCATTAATCATTGGAGGACTTATTCTAATTGCTTTAATATATTTCTCCTGTAAATGGTATAAGCAAAAAATTAAAGCTGATTAATTCAAACGCTCTATAAAAAATATAGAGCGTTTTCTTCTTTTAAAAATTAAAAATATCATGTAAAATTAATCTAATCTATAATAAGGGAAGTTTGCGAATGAAATTTAATATTTTTAGGAAACAAAATGTTGAGAGCTATCTCGGTAAAGACATTAAGTTCTCCAAAACAATGAACGCCGTTGATTTAATGTCTCTTGGCGTAGGAGCTGTCATCGGGACCGGTATTTTCATCTTACCCGGAACTGTTGCAGCCACATTAGCTGGACCTAGCGTTAGTTTATCCTTTGTTGTTGCAGCAATTGTTTGTGCTTTAGCTGGAATGTGTTATGCAGAATTTGCTTCAGCGATCCCAGTAGCTGGTTCTGCCTATTCATATGGGAATATCGTTTATGGCGAATTTACAGGCTGGATTATCGGTTGGGCACTGATTTTGGAATACATGCTATCTGTAGCCACTGTGGCAGCAGGTTGGTCATCATACTTCAGTTCTTTCATTGCACCATTTGGTCTAAAAATTCCACACGCTATTTCTGGTCCTATGAATCTTAACAATGGCGTTTATTTTGACTTGGTTTCTGTTTTAATCATTTTACTTATCAGTATCCTGTTGTCACGAGGGATGAAGAACTCAATTAAAATTAATGTCGTAGCTGTTTTTATTAAAATCGCCATTATTTTAATTTTTATTTTTGTAGGCTTACAGTTCATTAAACCTAACAACTATCATCCGTTCTTGCCATATCATTTTTCAGGAGTCATCAAAGGAGCAACCACAGTCTTCTTTGCCTTTCTTGGCTTTGATGTTGTTTCATCATCAGCCGCCGAGGTTAAAAATCCTAAGAAAAATATGCCCCTAGGAATTATTGGCACTTTAGCTATTGCAGCTGTACTTTATTTTGGCGTTTCAATCGTTTTAACGGGTATGGTTAATTATACCAAGCTAAACGTATCTAATCCCGTTGCTTTTGCATTGCAATATGTTCATCAAAACTGGGTAGCAGAGTTATTATCATTTGGTGCTATGCTAGGAATGGCTACCATGATGCTGACAATGATCTATTCAAGCTCTCGCTTAATCTATGCTATGGCACGTGATGGGCTATTGCCTAGTGCATTCAGTAAATTAGATAAAAAACATAACTCTCCTCAAAATGCCTTAGTCGCTGTCACTATTATTATTGCAGCAGGTGCAGCATTCTTCTCCGTTGATCAACTAGCCAATTTGGTCAACTTTGGTACACTTTTTGCCTTTACTCTTGTTTCCTTTGGAATTCTAAAATTAAGAAAAAGAACAGATATTGTTAACGATGGCTTTAAAGTTCCCGGATACCCATATTTGCCAATCATTTCTGGTTTAATTTGTATCTTTATGATTTGCCATTTAAGTTCAGAAGTTTACTTAATGGCAGCTATTTGGTTAATCATCGGTGCTGTAATTTACTTTGTTTATGGCTACCACCATAGTCAGCTTGATCATGATTAACATCAGTAAAAATTATGTAAAGAAAAAGACGATTTGCATGAATCGTCTTTTTTAGCTCTGTTTGAACTAGTTAATTTGATTAATTGCCTGACCATCTTTAAAGAAAGACAAAACATTATTCGCAACTTCTTTAGACAAATTAAATCTAGCAATGTGAGTAGCTGAACCAACGTGAGGCGTCATGATCACATTATCCATTTCAACCAATTCAGGTCTTGGATGCGGTTCGTTTTCGAAAACATCTAAGGCGGCGCCTGCAATTGAACCATTCTTTAACGCAGCAATTAATGCATCCCCGTCAATCAACGATCCACGAGCAACATTAATTAAAAACGCTGTGTCTTTCATTTTCTTTAAAAAGTCTGAATTAACCAGATGATATGTTTCAGCTGTAGCAGGAGTATGTAAACTCACAAAATCAGCTTCTTTTGCCAAAGTATCTAAGTCAACATATTTAGCATCTAATTCTGCTGCAATTTGATCATCTACTTGATGACGATTATGATAAATAATTGTCATACCGAATGCTTTAGCGAACCTAGCAACTTGTTGACCAATTCGACCCATACCTACAATTCCTAAGGTCTTTCCTTCAATAGAGTACCCTTGGTTGTCGTACTCATCGGCATTTAAAAAGACGCCTTCACGCAAAGCATGGTCATAATAATGCAATCTACGAGCTGATGCCATAATCATTGTCCAGGCAAGTTCCGCCGTTGGACGCAACACACTCTTAGGGCAATTTGAAACAACTATTCCTTTTTCTTTAGCGTATTCAACATCAACGTGGTCAAAGCCAACGCCATAAGTTGAAATTATTTTTAAATTTTTCGCAGCATCAATCATTTCTCGATCAAAAGCCATCTTTGCTACGATCACACCATCATATTCTGCAATATGATCAAGCACCCACTCACGATCATCTTCTGGTCGATGCCCTACTGGACCGATATCAACTTGACAAATATTTTTTAAATCAGTTAAGGCATCATCTCTTATGCCACCTAAAACTAAAACTTTTGCTTTATTCATTATTTTTAGACCTCTATTCAATTTTCATCTTAAAGTAAAAATACCACTATTTGAAAGAGAAAACATCTACTTTAATATTTTATTGATTGCAACTGCAACACCGTCGTGGTCACAATCAGCCGTAACTTCGTCAGCATGTTGCTTTGTATATTCAACAGCATTTCCCATTGCGATACCTAATCCAGCATAAGTTAACATCGGCATGTCGTTTGCTTGATCGCCTAGGGCCATCACATTACTTCGATCTATTTTTAAGTAGTCACATAGTCTTTTCAGGCCAGTCCCCTTATCGACACCGGCAGCGGTTGCTTCATAATAAAAAGGCTCAGTCTTTGAAAATACAACTCGATCTTTCATCATTTCAAATAAAGGAGATTCTATTTTCTCATCTAAATAGTCTGGATCATCAACATACATACATTTGATGATTGGTATCTGCTTCATTTCTTCTTGTGTACGATATGAGACTTCTAATTTTACGACCCGTGAATTATAAATTGTATAATGTCCCAAATCACGGTTAGCTGTATAAATTCGATCTAACGATACGCTATGAAAATGTA
The DNA here is from genome assembly GCF_002554085.1 of Lactobacillus sp. UMNPBX1. Lineage (NCBI taxonomy): Bacteria > Bacillati > Bacillota > Bacilli > Lactobacillales > Lactobacillaceae > Lactobacillus > Lactobacillus sp. UMNPBX1. Next base: position 3,483 of record NZ_PCZI01000015.1, on the reverse strand, counting down.
AGTTTAGCTTTCGCGCAATTGTCTCTAAATCTACATAATCTTCATATTTTAGCCCCTGTTTGAAAATAACCTGCCCCGCGGTTGATTCTACAACTGCACCATTAAAACTAACTACATACTGATTTTCTTGGCCATTAAGCCCTAATTCATCTAAATAACGTTGAGCACCTGACAAAGGCCGACCTGTGCAAATTACGATTTGCTTGCCTTGTTTTTGAGCAGTCAAAATCGCTTTTTTAACTGCTGGTGTAATCTCCTTCTTAGAATTAACTAAGGTTCCATCAATATCTATCGCGATTAGTTTAATTTCTTCCATTACCTTTTCCCTTAAAACAAAGAAAGCACCGCTTATGCGATGCTCCTATTAAACAGCCATGGTCTGCGTATTTTCTTTTAACTTGACCAAATCAGCCATATCATCAGCACTGATTTCAAAATCGATGTTCAAGTTTTCCTGCATTTCTTTAACATTATCACTCTTCGGCAAAACAATACAACCTAGCTGTAAGTCAAATGCTAACATTAATTAAGCTGGACTAACATGATACTTTTCAGCGTAAGTCCTGATTCTTGGATCCTTTAACAAACGACCATGTGCAAGTGGAGAATATGCTTCAATCTGAATTCCTAAATTTTTACAGTATTTCATCAAATCAGTTGGCACATTTCCTATATGAACTTCGATTTGATTAACTACTGGCTTAATTGAGCTGTTATTAACAATGTTAGCTACGTCTTCTTGTAAAAAATTTGAAACACCAATTGATCTAACTTTACCGGCTTTAAGTGCTTCTTCCATTGCTCTCCAGTTTTCCAGATTGCCTTCAAAGTGACGATCATTAATTCTATTCACTTCAATCCAAGGTTGTGGTGAATGAATTAACAACATATCAATATATTCCAAACTAAATTGATCTAAAGCGTCATCAATTGCTTTTTTGTACCTTCATAGTCTTTAATCGAAGTTGGTAATTTAGTTGTTAAAAAAATATCACTACGCTCAACATCAGAGTTCCAAATACCTTTTCCCACACCACTTTCATTGCCATAGTCTTTAGCAGTATCGAAAGCGCGGTAACCAACATTAATCGCTTGACGAATTACTTTTCGTACATCATCGTTATTAATTAGCCAAGTTCCTAGTTGAATTCGAGGAACCTCTACTCCGTTATTGAGCATTAAAGTTTTATCAGAGTACATATATACACTTCTACATTTTACTAATATGTCTCTGTTTCTTAATTCCTGTATTTGTATAGCTAATAACAATTATTAAACAATAATTTTTTTCAGCCATCTGTTAATAGCATACAACAAAATTGTTGCAAATCCTATACATACATTTTATTTTTTGTGGTTCTGTTATATTTTCTAATTAAAATAGTAGCATCAATCAATGCTGCTGGGTTTATAAAGATTATCAAATAATTTATTTTATTATTCTATACAAAATTAATATTTTCGTATAAAAAAAGAAAGGGCTGATGATGTCCTATCAACTCTTTCTCTTCAGTCTCTTAATTCCCAACACCTATAATACCAGCATTTATCATTTAAACAAGGATAAAAAACATCTTTTACTTACTAAATATTATTTTTAGTTTTCACATTATAGTTTTCATCACATTTTTAAAAAGCCTAGATGTTATATTACAAAATGATTACAAGAGCAATATAAATCATATAGTTCACTATTAGCTATATGCAAATACTATATTTTTTGAGCAATAAGCTGCAACAATTTTTGAGCAATCTTTTGCTTACTCATTTTAGGCCATTTCTTAGTTGACTTATTTTTTTGTAAAATCGTTACCTGGTCTTCATCATTGCCAAAAACATTTTTAGAAACGTCATTTGCTACAATCATATCGGCACCTTTTGAAGATAGCTTTTTTGCAGCATTTTGTAGCAAATTATTCGTTTCTGCCGCAAAGCCGACAACTATCTGCCCTCGCTGCTTGTGGCTAGCAACTTCGCGTAAAATATCTGTCGTTTTAACTAAAGTTAGAGTCAAAGTTTGTTGATCAGCTTGCTTTTTTAATTTATGATCTGCAACTTGTTTCATGCGCCAATCCGCTACTGCAGCAGCCATAATTAAAACGTTACTATGCTTAAATTCTTTTTTGACTGCAACTAACATTTCTTCGCTACTAGAAACATGAATTAATGTAATCCTAGGATTTTGTGGCAAAGGCATACTTACATTACCATATATTAGCTTTACTTTTGCTCCCATCGCTGCTGCTTCTGTAGCTAAGGAAATGCCCATTTTCCCACTAGAGCGGTTACCAATAAAGCGGACGGGATCGATTGCTTCTTCAGTACCACCAGCAGTAATAACAATATTTTTTCCTTGCAAAACGTTCTGTTGTTCAGTGAAATTTTTGATCCACGCCACAATTGCTCCTGGCTCTGGCATTCGTCCTTTAGCAGCATAGCCTTCTGCCAGCATCCCTACTGCAGGCTCCATTATTTCTACACCATGTTCTTTCAGAAAAGCTATATTTCGCTGTGTAGCTGGATTATTCCACATTTGGTCATTCATGGCTGGTACAACCAATTTAGGTGCACTTGTAGCTAAAATTGTAGTGCTAGCTGCATCGTCAGCAATTCCTGTTGCCATTTTAGCAATAAAATTTGCAGTCGCTGGTAAAACCAGAGCTAACTCTGTCCAACGTGCTAGATGAACATGTGGTATACTAGCCTCATTTTCCTTGCTCCATAAATCATCCAAAACAGGATACTTTGTTAAAGCAGCCAGTGTATTAGTAGTTACAAAATGCTCTGCATTTTTAGTCATTACTATTCGAACTTGATGACCCGCTTTTTCTAAATCGCGGATAACGTTAACCGCCTTATAATCAGCGATTCCACCTGTCATATAAATTGTTATTCGACTCATTTTACCATTCCTCGTCATCTAAACTTATTTTTATTTTATCATTGTCCACTTAAATAGTAGAATATTGTGTTGGGAGTTATATTTGGAAAAAAATTGAAAAATATGCAAAAACTACTTTTACTAACTATATTCTTACTTAGCTTATCGGCCTGCACTAAACCACAATCATCCTCTGTACCACGTGATAAAAGTGCCACTACAATCAAGATTGTTGATAGGAAGCTTGAGTTGCATCAGCCCACTAAAAGGCCACTTCAACCTTTAAATGGAATTTTGCATCATTGGCTGCAAATGCCAGATAAATCTCAGCCTAAGCCAGCAATTTATACTAATTTGAATACTGTTCTTAAAAACAAATAGGGAAATGATTAGTTTCATCTTCCCTATTTTTTGTTCAATTTACAAGTTGCTTTAAAAATGAGACTGTAAAATAGTTTGTGTAAGGATGAATGATTCCTTAAATTTATTTCTTTAAACATTAGAAAAAGGAGTTCCTTTCTCGTATGATTGGTTTGAACAAAAAAACACATACAGAAAGAAGAACTCCTTCATGAATGATTTTACCAAAGATTTTGCTCAAG